>JAISZQ010000066.1 GCA_031269165.1 Spirochaetaceae bacterium | reverse complement strand
TAATTCTATGCAGGGTAAAGAGTTACGAAATAGCGCAAAAGCTGTCAGAACCCTAAATAAGCATAGATTAAGTCTAAGTTTAGACAGGAATTAGACTTACGTAGAGTTAGATTTTATTTTGATGTACTACGGTAGGCAGGTTTAACGAAAAAACGGCTATTACCGCAACAATGGAAGCATTTTTAACCACGGATTGCGCCGGATAGAAGCGAATTTTCACGGATTGAGGGGCGCGCAATGCGCGCTTCGCGCGAATTGAAAATGATAAATGGATAATGGAAAATGACAGGAAGGGAACGCGCCGTTTTCAAAACACGACATTCTCCATTTTCAATTCTCCATTCGCGCACCGCGCGCAAGGGCGGATAGAAGGAGTTATGCGGAATGTGCCCTTGACCATATTTTGAAGATATAATAAAACTAATGAAGGGATACATAGAGAGGATTTTGCTATGGGACGAACAATAATCACTGACGACGGTAAGTTTGAATGGGATGAGGATAAAAATGCACAAAACAGAGAAAAACATGGCATTGATTTCAATTTTGCTAAAAGAGTCTTTGATGATGAGGAAAAAATTGAAGAATATGACGCTCTTCATAGTACTTATAATGAAGAGCGGTATAGGGTGGTTGGTATGGTGGACAACAATATACTTTTCGTGGTGGAAACAGAGATGGATTCCGGTAGAATTAGGATTATATCGGCACGATATGCTGATAAAATTTATCAGGACAAATATTTTCTTATGAGAGGGTAACATTATGGTGTTGAGGCAAGAAATTGATGCGATGGAAAATTTGACTATGAACTCCTTGGATGGCTGGTATAAAAGTTCAGAAAGGACAAAACATCCCCATCCCAAAAAAATAAAAGTGGAATGTTCATTGGATGAAGATGTAATACAATGGCTGGAAGAAAAAACAGATGACGATGAAAAATATTCCATATACATAAATTATTATTTGAGAAAAATGATGGAAAAGGGACTCGAAAAAAATTATGATCGGACATAAAATAGGCGCGGAATCCAAGCCGCTGGGAAGGCTCGCGTTGCTCGCGCCCTGCCGCCTCGTCATCGAGGGCGAAGCGAAGTAATCCAGGGCGAGGGCTTTCTCCGGCTGGATTGCTTTGCCGCTAACGGCACCTCTGTTGCCACCGTCTCGCAATGACAACCTCACCTCTTATCCGCCGCCATCCGGCGCAATCCGCGGTTAAGAATCCTTACATTGTTGACGATGGAAGGCTTCCCCTTTGAAATCGGCATTGTTGCTCAACATTAAATTCTTCTGGACGAACCGAAATCTTTGTTGTATACTGTACGGTGCAAACTATAAAAATGTGGATGGAGGATTTATGGGGTATTCGATCGGGGATGTGCGGAATGTGGCTCTGGCAGGACACGGCGGGACGGGGAAGACGACGCTTTTTGAGCATCTGCTCTTTGCGGCGGGGGTCATCCAGAAGCCTTTCGAGGTTGAGAGCGGGAAAACGGTGAGCGACTGGACGCCTGAAGAGGCGGAACGGAAAATTTCTGTTCATGCGGTGCTGGCCTCTTTTGAGCGGGCCGGGAAGAAGATCAACCTGTTTGATACGCCGGGAGCGTCCGATTTTACCGGGGAGGCGATTTTGGGCTTCCGTTCCTCTGAGTCCGCGTTGCTGGCGGTTGACGCGAAGAGCGGGGTGCAGATCGAGACCATAAAGCTGATGCGTAACCTTGACGAGCGGAAGAAGCCGCGAGCGGTCGTCGTGACGCGCCTCGACGAGGAACGCGCCGATTTTGACCGGGTGATTGAGGATATTAAGGAAAAGTTTAAGGTTGACCCGGTGCCGTTCTCCATTCCGATGGGCGCGGGGTCTGGCTATAAGGGTGTCATCGACGTGCTGAACGGGAAGGCGTATCTTGCGGGCGGCGATGCGGGCGACTCGCTCGAAAAAGAGGGGGCTGTCCCCGCCGAGTATCAGGCGGCGGTGGATGCGGCGCGGGAAAAATTGATCGAGGCGGCAGCCGAGGGCGACAACGAGATGCTCGAAAAGTATCTTTCGGAGGGGACGCTGACCCCGGAGGAGATGCATACCGGTCTCATCGAGGCCTATATGCACAACCAGTTTGTGCCGATCTTTGCTTCTGCCGCCGTGAAAAATTCGGGGCTTGCCCCGTTGCTGGACTTTTTCGCCGAGGTTGCGCCGAGTCCGGTCGAGGCGAAAGACGTGCTTGTGCTGCCCGACGGGAGCCAGAAAGAGATTGCCGTTATGGAGAAGGGCGCGCTTTCCGCGTTTGTCGTGAAAACGTCTTACGACCAGTTTTCGGGCAAGTTGTCGTATGTCAAGGTCATCACGGGGAAACTTGTCCCTGAGTCCGAGATTTTTAACGTGACGGAAAACAAGAAAGAGCGGGTGGGGAAACTCTACACGGCGGTCGGCAAGAAGCTGACCGAGATTCGGGAACTTGGCGCGGGGGACTCAGGCATTATCGCCAAGTCGCCCTCGCTCAAGACCAACGACACGGTGAGTAGCGGGGCGGCGTTGCCTGAAGGGGCGCTCTTCCTCCCGCTTCGTCTCCCGGAACCGGTTCATTCGGTGGCGGTGAACGCGGTGCAAAAGAAAGACGAAGACAAACTGGGCGAGGCCCTGCTCCGCGCCGCCGAGGAAGACCGCACGTTCCGCTACAACTTCGACGCGGAAACGAAGGAGACGGTCATCTCCGGCATGGGCGAGTTGCAGATCAACATCATTCTCGACAAGATCAAGCAGAACCAGAAGATCGAGATCGAGACGCGCATCCCCAAGGTGGCCTTCCGCGAGACGATCACGAAGAAGGCATCCGCCGAGCATACCCACAAGAAGCAGACGGGCGGGCACGGTCAGTACGGGAAAGTCGTGCTGGACATCGCGCCCCTGCCGCGAGGCGATTACTACAAGTTTAACAACGCGATCTTCGGCGGGGCGGTCTCGAAGGGCTACATTCCCGGCGTGGAGAAGGGGGTCGCCGAGGCGATGGCGCGGGGGACGATGGCCGGTTATCCGGTTGTCGATGTCGAGGTAACGATCGTTGACGGCAAGGAACATCCGGTGGATTCATCCGAGTTGGCGTTCAAACTCGCGGGCCGGGGCGCGTTCCGCAAGGCGATGGCGGCGGCATCTCCGACCCTGCTCGAGCCGATCATGAACCTCACCGTGTTTGTCGAGGAAAAGTACTTAGGCGACGTGATGAGCGGTCTTTCCGGCAAGCGCGGCAAGATCATCGGTCAGGACGCGATCGGCGGCGGCATCGTGGAGATCAAGGCCCAGGCCCCGGCAGCGGAACTCCTGCGCTATTCCATCGATCTGCGCTCGATCACCTCGGGCACGGGCTCGTTCAGCGTGGAGTTTTCGCACTACTCGCCCATCTCCGGCCGTATCGCCGAAGACGTGATCAAAGCCTCGCCCTACATGACGCAGGACAGCGACGACGAGTAGATGCCCCTACGGGGAATGGAAAATGATAAATGGATAATGGAAAATGAGGAATACGGGATTGCTTCGCTCCGCTCTTCGAGCGGCCCGCTCGCAATGACGTCGGGTTTGTCGTCATTGCGAACCGCGAAGCGGCGAAGCAATCCAGACGGAGAAGGCTTTCACGCTGGATTGCTTCGCTCCGCTCTTCGAGCGGCTCGCCCGCAATGACGTGTCGTCATTGCGAGGCGGCGGCAACGGGACTGTTAGCGGCGAAGCAATCCAGACGGGGGAGGCTTTCACGCTGGATTGCTTCGCTCCGCTCTTCGAGCGGCTCGCTCGCAATGACGTCGGGATCGTCATTGCGGGGCACATGGCGGCCATCGTCATTGCGAGGCGCGAAGCGACGAAGCAATCCAGTCGAGGGGCGTGCCCTCTGGATTGCCACGCTTCGCTCGCAATGACGGGCGGCCCGCTCGCAATGACGAAGGGCCTGCCCGCAATGACGTCAGGAGAGTTGTCATTGCGAGGCGCGAAGCGGCGAAGCAATCCAGACGGAGAAGGTTTTCACGCTGGATTGCTTCGCTCCGCTCGCAATGACGAGGGGCTCGCTCGCAATGACGTCGGGATCGTCATTGCGGGGCACATGGCGGCCATCGTCATTGCGAACCGCGAAGCGGCGAAGCAATCCAGACGGAGAAGGCCCTCACCTTGGATTGCTTCGCTCCGCTCGCAATGACGGAGGGACTTGCTCGTAGTGATGTCGGGTTCGTCGGCATGGCGAGGCGGCGGCAACAGGGCCGTTAGCGGCGAAGCAATCCAGACGGGGAAGGCATTCACACTGGATTGCTTCGCTCCGCTCGTAATGACGAGGGGCTCGCTCGCAATGACGTCGGGTTCGTCGGCATGGCGAGGCGCGAAGCGGCGAAGCAATCCAGACGGGGGAGGCTTTCACGCTGGATTGCTTCGCTCCGCTCTTCGAGCGGCCCGCTCGCAATGACGTCGGGTCTGTCGTCATTGCGAACCGCGAAGCGGCGAAGCAATCCAGTCGAGGGGCGTGCCCTCTGGATTGCCGCGCTTCGCTCGCAATGACGGGGGGCTCGCTTGCAATGACGTCGGGTTCGTCGGCATGGCGAGGCGGCGGCAATATCGTTGCTGTTTCGCGGTGTTTCGGGGGGCGTTGCGGGGGGTGGTAACTCCCCGCAGAGGGGGTAGCGGAAGACGCGCAAACCCTTTGGAACCTGTTGGGGTTTGCGTGGCTGGAGCGAGGGGGAGACTTCCCCCTCATAATGGGCTTTGAAACAGGCTTAATGGAAAATGAGGGAAACGCTGTCCGCTCCCGATGGAAAGGGGGTAGGCGGGCGTTCCCGTGAGGAGTTGTGTTGAATATGGAAGCCTTCGTGCTGGGTTGCGGGGGGATGATGCCCCTGCCCGGACGACATTTGACATCTGTGCTGTTGCGCCGCGAAGGCGATCTTTTTCTCTTTGACTGTGGCGAGGGGACGCAGGTGAGTCTGCGGCGGCTCAATCTTAAATGGAAGAAAATCTCCGCGATCTTTATCAGCCACACTCACGCCGACCATGTGACGGGGTTGCCCGGTATTCTCATGCTGTCCAGTCAGGTTGACCGGGACGAGCCGCTTTACATCTACGGGCCGCCGCGTATCGCCGAGTATGTCGAGACGAGCCGCCGGGTGCTGGATATGTTCATCAACTACGAGATTGTTGTGCGCGAGATTACCGAGGCCGGGCCGGTGTTCGGGGAGGAGGAGTTTTATATCCGCGCCTTTCCGCTCAACCACACGAAGCCCTGTTTCGGGTATACGCTGGAGGAATACCCCCGGCCGGGGGAGTTTCACCCGGAGAAGGCCGAGGCGCTTGGGGTGAAGCGGGGGCCGCTCTGGGGGCAACTGCAAAACGGCGAGTGCGTCCAGACCCAAGACGGGAGTACCGTGAAGCCGGAAGACGTGCTGGGCCCGGCGCGAAGCGGACGGAAGTTTACGTTCGTGACCGACACGCTCCCCTGCAAAAATATTGCCGCCGAAGCGCGCGGGTCGGACTTCTTTGTCTGCGAGGGGATGTTTGAGAAGGCCCTCACCGAAAGCGCCCACGAAAAGAAACACATGACCGCCGGGGAAGCCGCGCGTCTTGCCGTCCAAGCCCAGGTCAAAAAACTTGGCCTCATCCACTACAGTCCGCGTTACAACGACTATGAACTTCGCGTTCTCGAACGGGAAGCCCGCGAGATTTTCCCCAACTCGGTGCTGTGCCGGGACGGGGCCGTCCACCCCATCGAGTTCACCGACTGAGCCCCGTCTGCCTGCGGCAAACGGGCAACGCGAGGTTTTGAAACAGGCTTATCTCATAAATCGTTCAATCGTTCTGTGGATTTACGCCAATTGCTCTTTCATTTCGTCGGCCTTTTGGAGAAGGCCCCGTGCGGGGATAGCGTAACGGGTGTCGTCTTCCGCATCTTCCAGCGCGGCATTTACGCTTATCTGATAGAGAAAGTCTTCAATGGTATACCTCTCGGTGCGGTCTCTTTTTTTCCACGTGACGGCGCAACCGAGAACCAGCGCGGACAGCAGTATTATCCCGGCCATAGGCAAAATGATCGTCATTGCCTTGATTTTGTCAAACAGGACGGGCTCGTCATCGCCATCCCATATCAGTCGAAATTCGGGGGAAACCGGGGCCGCCGTGATGTCGGGCGGGTTAAGAGGCAACACGTTAAGCACAGGCGGCTCAATGGTGGATAGCGACGCGGGTTCCGTCTGCTCAACCCCGTCTGAAACCGGCGGGGTCAGCACGGGCGGCGCTTTCATCATGGCTCGGCCTGAGGCCAAAGTCCCGAAAGACGCAGGGATAGCGGCCATGTAAACGTCTGTGTTTTCGCTGTTGAAATATGTGCCGAGTTCCGCCCCGGCGCCCTGCGCGGTAAAGAACACCACTTTTTTCTGCCGTGCAGGGGGCAACTCAGCGATAAACCGTTCGGCGTAAGCGGCGGCGTTTTCGAGGGAACTCGTCTGCGCGAGCGGATAGAGCAGGAGGAGGCGGCCGATGATCGTGCGGTAGTCGCCCTCGCCTTCGATGCGGCGCGAAAGTTCGATCCTCGGCGTTTCGCCAAACGAGATGAGATGGAACGTGTCGCCCTTCCGCAAAAACTCTTTCAAAAACGCGCCTGAGATATAGTCGCGAGTCTGTTCAAAATGAGCAAGCAAATCGAAAGATTTGCCCGAATCAATTGGTGCGCCCAAATCAAACGATTTGCCCGCATCAGCGCCCGCATCGAACGATGCGCCCGGCCCGCTGCGGCTCATGTCAAACAACACCACGATGTCCATTGGCTCGCCCGATGTTGCGGAGACAAACGTCAGGCACACGAGGCACACCGCGAGAAAAGAAACCGCTTTTACTATGCTCTTAAATACGCGCACCGGTTATCTCTTTTATCTCATAACTCATCTGGCTGTCGGCGATTTTGAACTCAAATTTGTCTCCGGCCTTCCGGTTCAGGATGGCGTTGCCAAACGGAGAAAGATAGGAAATGATTTTCTTGTCCGGGTTCGATTCCCACGGACCCAGAATCGTGTACTCTTCATCGGCGTTCTTTGTTTCGTTCCGCACCAGTACTTTCGTGCCGAAGGAAACGCGGTTCGTCGTCACCGTGGAAGGATCGAACAGTTGGGCGCGTTCGATGTCGTCCTTGAGTTTGGCGACGGTGGAGTTCAGGATGGTCTGCTTTTCCTTCGCCGCCTTAAACTCGGCGTTTTCGCGGAGATCACCCAGCGAGAGGGCAAACGCGATTTCTTTCGCGTTGGCCGGAATGTCCTCTTCCATGATTTTCGCAAGCTGTTTCTGTTTTTCGTCGAACGCCGCCATCGTAACGAGCAACCCTTTGATCGCGGTGTCTTTTTCGGCGATGCCGGAGAACTTGAAATCAGGATATTTTTTCATGATGTTCTTGCGGAACCGGTCTTTCAGCGCCGGATCAAGGTCTTTCACGTTTTGCAACGGGGTATACACGCTGTCAATCGCCTCGACACCGGCCGCGTCGATATAATCGTAGATGAGACCGCTCTCAAACAAGATGCCGATAACCTGCTTGATAATCTTCTTGTTATCCAACGTGTTGATGTGATTTTCAATCTCGTGGAAACTGGTGTCCAGAATATGAATCAGCGTAACGACTTCCTTTTCCTGGGTAATCGCCGCCTCCGCATACCATTCGGGAGCGGCTTCCTTGTTGGTCTTGTAGAACCAGATCACCGCATTCCGGTTGTCGCGATAGTTATTGAAACAATTCCGCACCAGAGAGGCCACACTGTTTTTATGCCCCTCGTCGAGCAACTCGTCCAGTATCTCTTGCCGCAACGCGAGCGGAAAAAGTTTGACATACACGTCAAACCATGTGGCGACGAAAAGTTTTATCTCTTTCAGAAGCGCCGCCTGTAACTTCTTGTCCTTCAACGCGGCATAGACGGCGGTAATGTCGTCAATCTCCTCAAAAAGCGTAACAAAATTAACGTGCAGATTTTCGGCGAGAGCGGGAACGCGGCTTGCAATTTCCTTTATCAACAAATAAGAACCGAGAACCTGCTCGTTCACCTGATTGTGATTGTAGGACTTCAAAAACCCGGTGAAATACGAAAACATATCGGCAAAATATTCCGCATCAATCTGTGGGTCGTAGGCATTTTCAAACTTCCGAATGATGTCCACGCGGTTCAAAAATTTCTTTTCCGCCTTGAATTCGTTGTACAGTTTCTCGGCGAGACTGTTCTGCCGATCGCGGACGGAAAACACGTCAACGTTGTCCGGGCTCACCCCAAACGACGGGTCGGTCTTGAGAATCTTGCGAACCTTCGTGTTCCACGTGGTCCATTCGTTCTCAGAAAGTACCGAGGGCACGAGTTCCGATTTGAGCTTGCGTATGTCGTAGAAGTTGTTAAAACTCTTGATGATCGTTTTCAGCGTCCAGATCGGATCGGTTTTCACCTGCTCGTAGAGTTTTTCTTTTTTCTGCGTGGCCTTGAGCACCCAGATATGGTCTTTGGAGAGGGTCGTCAGCGCGTCAATCGCCATCTTGAGCGCCATCGTGTGACCCCTCTTCTTGGCAAAGTCAATCGTTACATCGTCGGTCTCGACCTTCGCAATCCGCCCCACGCCCCAACTCCGGTGAAACACGAAATTCCCCTTGTCAAAGGCGATGTGCTTTTCAAAATCCTGAATCGCCTCCTGCACGTTGCGGTAACTCGCCGTGAGATTGGACAACTTGATATACTCCTCCAGATGGCTGTGATTGGCGTATTTCACGCGGTAACATTCGGCGATTTCCTTGCGGGCCTCGGCGTCGCGCTCGTCGTAGGTGAAGATCAGCTTTAACACGTCGATGGCCGTGTCGATGTCGTCCCGCTTCTTACACGAGAGATACACGTCCTGAAGGAGCGCGGCGGCCTTTTCAGGCGAAATCGACTTGGCCACCTTCCCTTGCATCGAAAGAAAAAAGTCGATCTCCAGCGACCGATAGTCAATCAGCTTCTGCCAAATCTCGCGCACCGGCGCGAACTGCCCCTTGTTGATATACCGACCCAGCGCCTTCTTGTAGTAATCAACCGCCGTCTCCTCGTCGCCCTCGTTTTCAAAATGCTCGGCAAGCGTCTTGGTGATGTCGGCTTCGTCAAAATCAATCTTCACGAGCCGCTGCCACGTTTCAAACACCGCCTCTTCGTTGCCCTCATTCCGGTAACATTCGGCGAGCGTCCGCAACGCGAACTTCGACTCTCCTTTTTCCAGTATCCGCTCGCAAAGATACTTCACGATGTTCCATTTGTGGTTGTCCGCGAACAGCGACACAAGGTTCACGAGCACCGCGTCGTCGATAATCTGACGGGAGATGGCGATCATCCCCGAAAGATAGAGGGCTTTGATCGAATTCTTGCTGTGCGTCAAATACTCGTCGCACTCCGCCCTCACCTCGTCGAGCGCATGGGCGTCTTCCGCCTCTTTCAGCACCGCGTCCAAGTCTTTGAACTGAGTTATCGAGTAGTTACTCAGCGCGGCGCGAGTAAACTTCTCCTCGGTGAGTATATTCTGCACATTCTTTATCAAATCATCCGACATCATCGTCTCCCATCTATAAAAATCATTGATATCAATCTACCAATTTCTCCCAAAATCCGCAAAATAACGGCTTTGCATCACCTGTTCAGGAATCGACCGCGTCCCGGAACACGTCCATTCTATCTTCAAAAGCGTCTCTTCCACGAGCCTATCCAAGCCGTGCCGCGATTTCTCGCGCTGCCGGGAAGCCTCGTAATGCTCCAGAAGCCAGAAGTACCCGTTCAACAGCCGGGGGACGAGCCGCCCCTCGCTATTGCGGGAACCGGGACCGCCTTCCGCCTTGAACTCGTTCTCCAACTCAAAAACCCGCCCCTTGAGTTTCCCCAACTTTATCTGGTTTAACTCGCACTTAAACGGAAACGCGCCCAAGAGCGTCCCCCACACCGGCATCCACTCAAGAATCTCGTCCCCTTCGTAGCCCCGCTCGGCAACCGCATGGTAGAGCCCGCGAAAAAACGCGCTTTCCATCGAATATACACAGGCTTCCTGCGGAGCAGCCAAGAAAGCCTCCCGGAAGATGAGCCGCGCTTCCCCATCCGGGCGAGCGTCTCTTTCCGCCGCAAGCGCCTTTACGTCGGCGCGTTCAAACAACAGCGGAACATCGTCCTGCTTGAACCCCGCCGCCACATCCAAAAAGGCGCAGGCGTTTTCATAATCGCCCAGCCCTTTATGACACAACCCCAGCTTGAACTGAATCCCCCAGTCCCCGCTTTGCGAAGGATTGAGCGCGTTGTAGTCAAAAGCCTCCCGTGCCGCCGCGCATACCCAGTACCGGACCGCCCGAAGCGCATCCCATCCGGCATCATCAATGCCGCCAACACCGCCAATATCGTTCAGGAACCGGTAAAACCCTTTCCATTCATCGACAATCGCCCTCCCCTTTTCGGGACCGTTCGCGGACGGCGCATAGTCCTCAAGCCGCCTCTGCCACCACAGAAGCGATTTCAACGCGAACTTCGCAGCCTTACTGCCGTAGTCCCCGCGTAACGCCTCCTCAAAAAGCCGCCGCGCCTCAAGACCCGCATTGGGCAACCCGCTCCGGAGTGCCTTTTCTCCCTCTTGAACAAGCGTCATGGCAACCGCCCGCCCGCTCGCGTCGAACTCCCCCTCCATACGTACCAGTATAGCGAATTTGTTTGTGATAGACAAGCCCCCCGATGAAAGCGGCGGCAATCCCGAATACACCCATCAGGAGGGTGGCCTTAAGAGCCTATTCAAAATCTCAGCAAAGGGGGGAAAGCCTTCCACTGTCAACAACTTAAGAGCTTGTTCAAAATCTCAGCAAAAAGGGGGAAGTCTCCCCCTTCGCTACGGACTTGCGTCCTCCGCTATCCCCCTCAGCGGGGGTTTCCCACCCCCGCAACGCCCCCGGCTCAACTTTCAGTCGTGGAGTTTCGGAAAAGTGGGGCGCAGGCAAGAAGCAGGGCGAAGCCCTGCGACTGTTTGCCCGCCCCGCCCGAAACTCCAGAAGCGGGCAAAGCCCGCGACCGAATCACAGCGGCGGCTTGCGTCCCACAGAGTTTTTTGAACAGGCTCAGGTTGCTATTCGAGCCTGTTCAAAAACTCATTGACTGTGCGCTAACCGCGCACGGTTTTGGAACAGCCTCCTATTACAATAACGAGAGGTTGTTCCAAAACTCCGCAGGATACAAGTTTCCGCCGTGATTCGGGGGCGTTACGGGGGCAGAGCACCCGTAGTGGGGGTAGCGGAAGACGGCGTAGGCGGCTGGAGCGAGGGGGAGACTTCCCCCTGTCAACAACTTAAGAATTTTGGTCCGCGAATGGCGCGAATAAATACGAATAATACATACCCATCAG
>JAISZQ010000058.1 GCA_031269165.1 Spirochaetaceae bacterium | reverse complement strand
CCTTGCGTGGGACACCTTGCCCCGAATGGTTTTGTCCCCGCCGAGGGGGTAGCGGAGGCCGGCACAAACCATGGCGGGTTATACCCCGCAATGGTTTGAGCTGGCCGGAGCGAGGGGGAGACGCGGCAACTTGTTGCCGTTCCCCCTTTTTCTGGGTTTTTTAACAGGCTTTGAAAAGATTCTGAACAGGCTCTAAGAGTCCCTGAAACGGGGGTTTGTGCGAAAGTGCTACAGTCAAGGGCAAAAAAGACCGATAGACAAATGATAAGGTTCGTGAGATGGAGACGGGTGTCCGGCAGGACACCGGGCGTCTTCGGGGGCGGCCCCCGTTGAGGGGGATAGCGGAGGACGGCGCAAACCCAATGGATGTGCGCTGGCCGGAGGGAGGTGCGGACGCGCCTTGAGGTGTGGCTGTATCGACCGGAGTGAAGGGGCGGCAATCTGCCGCGGCAGATTGTCGCGGTTTTTCCCCTTAAAACTTCTTAATTAAAGAACATTTTTGAAAAATATTGCGCTAAAATGATAAAAGGGTTTGACAAGTTTTTCAACATCGTGTACAATAATATGCGAACTATTGATATAATCTTGTCAATCAAGATATGATTGGAGAGGAGAAAGGATAAATGAAAAAAGGCGGAGTTCTAATCGTAAGCCTGATTTTTTTCGCGTGTCTGTCGGTGCCGTTGTTTGCGGATGCCAATACCGTTACCCTTGAAGCAAAAGTCATTGAGACTTTTGACGGCGATTCGCCCTACGAGTGGAGAACGGACGGTATCAAATACGCATCCAAGAAGGATTACGGCTTGTTTCCTGTCTATCCGCAGGCATTGCATCGTACGGCGGAAGAGGCTGAAGGAAAACAGTCTTTCGGTCTCAATGGTCAATTCCAGCGCCGGGGCCACAACTGGATCGACATTTACCCGGTCAGCAAAGATGATCCTGAAGGCGGGCCCGTCGAGGTACCGTTGTCGGGGCTTGTCCGATATGTGGACGTGTGGGTTTGGGGTTCCAACCTTAACTATCGGCTGGAAGTCTATCTGCGCGACTACACGGGTATGATTCACCGGATAGACATGGGCGATTTGAAGTTCGCGGGGTGGAAAAATCTCCGCGTGGCGATACCGTCCAATTTCCCGATGGCCGACCGCACGTTGCCGGTCAAAAGCGTCTCGTCGGAATTTGTGAAGTTCAGGCTTTGGACGGATCCGTATGAACGGGTGAATAATTTCTATCTTTATCTCGATTCTCTCAAGGTGTTGAGCGATACCTTTGCAACGAGGTTTGATGGCGACGATCTTGCGGATACAGACAAGGCGAAAGAGTTGTGGGCGAGCGTCAATCAGCAATAAGGAGGCATGAACATGAAACGTTATATAGGTGTAGGTTTATTTTTGGCTGTCGCGGCGTTTCTTTCCGCGCAGGATGTAGGGACGCCTGACGCGGCCCGAATACAGGCTGGTGTCGATAACGAGAACCTCAAAGAGATTTCCGTTGACAAATTTGAAATAGACGGGACGTGGAGCGCGTCTCTTTCCCCGGATGTGGGTTTTGTGACGAGCCGTTTGTTCCCCGGCGGGTCTTCCGGCAAGACACCGATTCCGGAAGAAGAGGATCTGAATATTCCCGACACGAAGGTGTTCGGCGCGAGGATTGATTTTCTTCGCCGAGGTGACGCGAGTATTTTTCTCTATCCGCAAAGGCCGATTCTGATTGAAGGTATCACCAAAACCATTTCGGTATGGGTCGCTGGGCGTAACTACAGCCATACGCTTGTTCTGTTGATTCAGGACGCGATGGGTCGTTACTTTGAACTGGAAATCGGTAAACTGAACTTTCAGGGTTGGAAACAGTTGATCGTCGCGGTTCCGCCCCAGCCGGATTACGGCAAACAGGGTATTGTTCAGCGCGACCTGCATATCTCCGATCTGGGCGGTATCCGCATTGCCGGTTTCCGCATTGATGTCGATCCGATGGAAGCCTACGGTACGTATTTTATCTATCTGGACGATCTCCGCGCCACGACCGACCTCTTTGCCGAAAACTCACGAGAACCGGACGATCCCAACGATGATTGGTAGGCGGTAACTGACAACCCCGTCTATGCGACGGGGTTTTTTATTCCCTTTTTGTTTGTACCAAGGAGCGGTGTCCGAGTGGTTTAAGGAGGCGGTCTTGAAAACCGTTGAACCCAAAGGTTCCGGGGGTTCGAATCCCCCCTGCTCCGAAGGCAGGGGGGATTCGAAGGGTTTATGCGGCCTTGAAAAATCCGAGCAGTGTGGAGGATTATTCAAGGTAAAACGCCACGGAAGGCGTTTTAGCGAAAACCGTGCTTGCGAAGCAAGCATAAGGCTGGAGGGAGCAAACAAAGACGTTTGCGACCGGAAGCCGAATCCCCCTGTTCAGGTGAACGTGACCGTCAAATATTAAAAAATGCAACCACGAACCACACAAACCAACACGAACGGATATATCCGATACGTCATTGCGAACCCGCGGCAACATGGTTGCCGTTAGCAATGTGCCGTTGGTGAAGCAATCCAGACGGAGCATCCCGCTGGACTGCTTCGCCGTGCTGCAATGACGGGCGGATCGCTCGCAATGACGATGGGCGTACTCGCATGACGAAGGTCGTGTTCGCAATAAGGCCCCACAATCCGGTGCCGGATTGACTTCGCAATCCGCGCTGGATGAGGGAAACCCCCTATTGCGATCAACGTGATTGAGCCGGACTGAACTTACCGGATGACCGCCGCATCAGAGCGATCGCCGTGTTGAAGCGCAAATATTGCAATCTGCGTCCTGTGCTGAAGGCCGATTTTATGCAGAATATGCGATACGTAATTACGAACCGTTCCGGTTTTAAGTCCGAGTTTTCTCGCGATCTCCTTGTTTGTGAAACCGACGGCTATGCCGTTAATAATGTGCCGCTCGACAATTTTGAGCTCCTTAATGTTTGTGGCAATAACTGAATTCGTCATTGTCTCCTCCATGAAAATACTGGTGATGTATGGTAACGCCGCCCCAAGATCCGGTCTCCGGACATATTACACAAAACAACACAATTGGATAGTCTCAAGGCGGGAAGCCGAAACAAAGGCGAAAGAAGGGACTCCCGTCAAAGAACGTGCTATAAATATAACGAATTTTTCAGACGGCGTGGTAAAAAAAATCATTTTTTAAGGCAAAAAAACATAAATTGCAGAAGAAACGCAACCTGCGATGGTTTGCGGCGGGCTGGAGCGAAAGGGTTGGCACCAAATTGTTGCGGCATCTCCCGCAATTCCTATTTTTTTCTCCCCGCTTCTCCGTTGCCCGCGTCCCATTCCGCGTCGATGCGCCGCTCCTCAAAGTCGGCGATGTGCAAAAGACTCTTGCATTCGGCGCGGTGAATGATGATGCCCCGCCCGCGAGACACAAACCCCACTATCGCTTGGGGCGGCTTGGGAACGCAACATTTGGCGAAACGCACCATCATATTCTTCTCGTCGGCAACCCGCACGGTAAGCAAGGGGCGCGTTTCCGGCTCGGCCTTCTTCTTGGGCTGGGGATGCGGCCTCTCGGCGTGTTCTTTGGGCGTTTCGGGAGCGGCAAAGTCGTCGTGCTGGAAAAGCCACGCCCGAATCTTGTTCCGCGCCTTGGCCGTTCTCACGAGAGGAAGCCAGTTGCGGTTGGGATGCGCGGCGGGCGAAACTTGAATCTCGACAACCTGCGTGTTTTGCAACGGCGCGCTCAAGGGTATCGCCTTGCCGTTCGCCTTCGCCAGACTGCAATGGTTGCCGATGTCCGAATGTATCGCGTAGGCAAAGTCAATCGCCGTGGCGTTTTGCGGCAACTCGACGACCTTGCCCATCGGCGTAAACACAAAGATCGAGTCCTTGAGCAATTCCTTCTTTATCTCGGCAAGGAAATCCGCTTCCCCGTCCTCCTGCCCCCGTAGGGGAACACCGAGACCCTGCGCGACCGGCCCAAGAAAAGCCCCTCCGGGACCGTCTTCCGTCTGTTGCGCGTTCCATTCCTTGAGGCGGTTGATAATGGAAAGATCCTCGACGCGCACCACCTCGGCGGTTGACCCCTTCTTATACAGCCAGTGCGAGGCCACGCCGAATTCCGCCGTCTCGTGCATTTCCGTGGTGCGTATCTGAATCTCCAGCAGGTTGCCCTCTGCCATCACCGTGGTATGGAGACTCCGGTAGCCGTTGCTCTTCGGCATTGCGATATAGTCCTTGAACCGGCCGTCAATCGGTTTCCAAAGCCGATGGCAGATTCCCAGCAACGTGTAACAATGCTCGATGCTCCGGCAGATGAGGCGGACGCCCAAAAGGTCAAAAAGCTCGTCACCCGCCTTGCCGCGCTTTCGCATCTTCTGATAAATCGAATAAAAATGCTTGGCCCGCGAATACCCCTCCACCGCGATCCCGGACTTTTCCGCCTCGCGCAACACCCTGTCCTTGACGCCGGAGAGAAACCTGTCCCGCTCATTTCTCTTTACCGCGACAATCTCCTTGATTTGCAGAAAAGCGTCGGGGTTCAAATGTTTGAGGGCAAGGTCTTCAAGTTCGTCCTTCATCTGCTGAATACCGAGACGGTCGGCAAGCGGCGCGTAAATATCGAGACATTCCTGGGCGGCCAGCCTCACCAAACGACGCGGAACCTGCGCCTTTTCGTTATCCAGCGTCCGTAACGTGTCCAGCTTGTCGGCCAGCTTGATGAAGATCACCCGAATATCGTTCACCATCGCAAACAACATCTTGCGGATATGCTCCGCGTCAGAAATCGTCTTGTCCGTTGACGAAAGCGAGGCCACCCGAGACGCGCCCAGCGTCAGCGCATAGACCCCTTCGCCCAATTTCGCCCTCAATTCCTCCCGCTGAGCCTCGGTAAACGCCGTCCGGCAGAGCAATCCCGCCGCCACGCAATCCGCATCCAGCCCCAACAAAGAGAGAATCTCCGCGACCCCGAACGCCGGAGTCTCCGTAAGAGAAACCGCAACGGTATACTTTTCTTTTTCCACCCCTTCAGTATGCGGAAAGAGGCGTCGATAGGCTAGGCCCCACCCATCGGGGGACGAAGGGCTTCCCGTGGCGTGGCTTGGTGGGATAGCGCGTCTGGATCCACGGTCAACACGTTAAGCAAATGAAAGTGGGCAATCGCGACGGAGAAGGCTCGCACACGCTCAACGCGAAGCGTTGAGCCGATTGCTTCGCTCGGCAATGTGCCGCCCGCTCGCAATGATGGGCGGGGGGACTTGCCCACAATGACAAAGCATAGCCGTCATTGCGAACCCGCAGGGTGAAGCAATCCAGACAGGGACGGTTCCCCCTGGATTGCTTCGCTCGGCAATGTGCCGCCCGCTCGCAATGACGGGCGGGGGCCACGGCAAACAGGCGGCTCGCTCGCAATGACCGGAGGGCTCCCTGAACCGTACCCGCCCCAAGAGGCGTACCGTTTGGTGTTGCTGCCCCCGCCGCAAACGGTTAATGAAAATTGCCCCACCGCGTGCCGTGCTCGACACTGACACGGAGGGGAACGCGGAGAGGCGTGGAGGTTTCCATCACTTGTTTGACAAGGACGGCGGTTTCCGAGGCGGATTCTTCGGGGCATTCGAGGATCAGTTCATCGTGTACCTGCAAAAGAATGGCCGCTTGGGTTCCTTCGGTTCCCGACAGGGCCTTGTCGAGGTTGATCATCGCAATTTTCACGATGTCGGCGGCGGTGCCCTGAATCGGCGTGTTGACGGCGATTCGTTCCGCGCTGCTTTTCACGGTCTTGTTGGGCGAGTTGATGTCGGCAATGTAGCGGCGGCGGCCAAAGAGGGTCTCGACATAGCCGTCTTTCTCGGCCTTGTCGATCAGAGAGCGCATGAAATCGCGCACCCCCGCATAGGTGTTAAAGTAACTTTCGATGAACGAGGCCGCTTCGGGACGGGAGATGCCCAGCTCGTTGCCAAGCCGGTACGCGCTCATGCCGTAGATCACGCCAAAATTGATCACCTTGGACATACGCCGCTCATCGGGCGTTACCTCGCTTTCCGCCTTGCCTAAGATCAGCGCCGCTGTCCTGCGGTGAACGTCTTTGCCCTCGGCAAACGACTCGATGAGATTCTTGTCCTCGGAAAAATGGGCCAGCACGGCGAGTTCGATCTGGCTGTAATCGGCGGAAACCAGCACGTTACCCTTTTCCGCGATGAATGCGGCGCGAATACGCCGACCTTCCGCTTCCCGTATGGGGATGTTTTGCAAATTGGGGTCGCGGGACGAAAGCCGCCCGGTGGCCGTGCCGGTCTGCACAAAGGTCGTGTGGATGCGGTCGTTCTCGTCGGTCTGGTGCGGCAGCGTGTCAACGTAGGTCGATGCCAGTTTGGAAAGGAGCCTGAAACGCAGAACCAGCGCAGGGATGGGGTCTTCCCGCGACAGATCTTCCAGCACCTCGGCATCCGTCGAATAACCGCTCTTTGTCTTCTTGCTCGGTTTTAACCCCCGTTCGACAAAAAGCACTTCCCCCAACTGCTTGGAAGAACCGATCTTGAATTCATGCCCGGCGAGTTTGAAAATCTCCGCCTGAATCGTGTTGAATTCGGCGGCAAGTTCCGCCGAGTATGCGGCAAGAGACGACTTTTCGATCTTGATGCCCCGCAACTCCATCTCCGCGAGAATCGGAATGAGCGGCGCTTCGATCTTCGTGTAAATCTCAGGCAACCCGGCACGCGGGTCGTACTGCCCGTCACCGGATCGCTTGAGTTGTCCCGGCCCGCTGTCGGGATTACCCAGCCAGGTGAGAATGCTCGTATCGACCAGCGCGCACTGCCAGCGCGGCACTCCCGCCCGGCGCGTCAGCTTATACAGTTCTTTGATGTCCGCCGAAACCACCGTGTTTTTCGGGTTCGACACAAAAGCCTTGATTCCCGCGATAACATCGGGCGTTACCGTGTGGAGAGCCGCCGGAGAAAGAAACAGCACCCCGTCCCGTCCGGCGGTTTGCAAAGCGTCTTTCGCGGAAAGAATGCTGGTCTCCGCTTCAACCTCGCCCGTCTTGACCAGTACGGAACCCGATTTATTCTTGTCCTCCTTAAAGCGAACGTCGCGAATCTCTTCCCGCTTCAACACCGTGTTGGCAAGCGCCCCGTTTAAGTGTTGCACCGACAACGCCTCAAGAGACGCGATCGGCAACTCCACATCATGGCGAAGCGCGACCAGTTTGCGGGACAACAGGGCACTTTCTTTCCCCTCGGCGAGCTTTTGCCCGTTTGACCCTTCGATCCCCGCAATGTTTTGGTAAATTTCATCGAGACTGCCGTACCGGGCAATCAGCTTTGTGGCGGTCTTCTCGCCGATCCCCTTGACCCCGGGAATGTTATCCGAAGCGTCGCCCATGAGAGACAGCAAATCAAGCATACGCTCAGGCGAAACTCCCCACTTGGCCTTGACGCCCGCCTCGTCGACCACGTCATAACTCCTGCCCGCGTCTCTCGAAGGACGCAACTCGTAGACCCCGTCGCCGACAAGCTGGAGCAGGTCTTTGTCGGACGACACGATATAGCAGGGCCGCCCTTCCTTCCGGCACCTGACCGCCAGCGTCGCGATAATGTCGTCCGCCTCAAACCCGTCCTTTCGCAACCCGTGCACCCCCAGCGCCGCAAGCATCTCTTCCACCAGAGGCACCTGTTCGTGCAGATCGTCCGGGGCTTTCTGCCGATTCGCCTTGTATTCCGCATACAACTCGTGCCGGAACGTGGGCTTGCGTGAATCAAAGACCGCCGCCATGTACTGCGGATTTCTCTCGTTGATAAGGCCGGCAATGGCCCGCGCAAACCCGAAGAGGGCGGACACATTCTTCCCCTGACTGTTGCGAAGCGGACGCGCTATGAACGCGAAATAACAACGATAAATAAGCCCATAAGCGTCGATGAGGTAAAGTGGCTGCATAATCCGATGAGTATACCACAACGTAAAGGGAAAGTCGACCCACGGTCAACAACTTAAAAATTTTGTCCGCGGATTGACGCGGATTTTCACGGATTTAATCCGCCCGTCATTGCGAGCGGGGCGAAGCAATCCAGGGCGTGGGCCTTCCTCGACTGGATTGCTTCGGGCTACGCCCTCGCAATGACGGTCGTCTTCCTCCCCCCCCCCCAAATTTAATCATTGCGAGTGGCCTGCCCGTCATTGCGAGGAGCGAAGCGACGAAGCAATCCAGGGACTATCCCGTCTGGATTGCTTCGGGCTACGCCCTCGCAATGACGATGCCCGCCACGTGCCCCGCAACACCCCGGCACTTTGGCGTTTGGTATTATAAAGGAGAATCACTCTATTGCTTCGCAATCCACTCTTTTTGTCATTCCATAAAAAAGGCGCAGGGACAAACCCCCTGCGCCCAAACTTTATGAAGAAAGTTTAGCAGAAATGACGCGCCCCTCCCCTCCTTGCTGATTGGGGACGGCGCGTTTTCGCATCCGGCGGCATTGCCGGATGCGAGTGTGGGCTACCGTTTCGCTTAGAACTTGTAGCCCACGCCGAGTTTGACCGTCGGGCCAAGACCGAGAACAGCGTCTGCTCCCTTATCATCAATCATGTCTTTCTCAAATTTGTTGGATAGACGGATGCCAAAGAGCGCCTCGCCGCGAAAGTAGAGTTTTTCGGTAAGCTGAACATCAAGACCGGCACCGGCCTTGATCCAGAGCGCGCTGAAATCGCCGGATTTCATATCCATGCCATCAACGTCATCAACCTTGGTACCGTCGATTTTGGCAGACAGTACCACATCGTACTCAATGCCTAACGCGGGAAAGAGCGTCAACGCATCCGAGAGCGCGATGGGATACTTTCCGAGCAACCCCAGTTTGAGCGCGGATAGCGTCCATGGCTTATCGCTTCCCCCGCCCTTCATATCCCCGCCGCCGACAAAGAATCCCACCGACACTTCCGCATAGGTCGCGTCAAAGTAGGCAAAACCGCCGCCGCCAAAATAAGGGGTGGTCATTTTTTCGCCACCGGATTTGACCCCGCCCGTAAAATCGCCGACCAGCAAGCCGCCGCCTCCCGCGCTGAGCGAGAAGTCCTGAGCCCAAGCCGTTGTCGCAAGCACAACGGCAACCGTCATAATAGAGAGTACTT
>JAISZQ010000393.1 GCA_031269165.1 Spirochaetaceae bacterium | reverse complement strand
TAGAGGCTGTTCCAAAACTTCAGTTTTTGGAACAGCTTCCCTAGATTTAAGGGAAAAACCGGGGCCTTTGACCGGTTTTTCCAAGAGCCTGTTCCAAAACCGTGCGCGTTAGCGCACAGTCAATTAGTTTTGGAACAGGCTCCCTTATCATTAAAAGACAAGCACGTTCATCGAGCCTGTTCCAAAACACGAGCGGGGCAAACACAGTTTGCGGGCAAGCAGAGCTTGCCGGGCACGCTTTGCGTGCCTTTCAAAACGTGGGGTTTTGGAACAACCTCCATCAGCAACCCCTTATCTGCTCCAGCCCCAACTCCTGCCTTAACTGCTCCGCCAGGTTGGAAGCAACCCGTCCTCCGCCGCTGAACGCCCCATCCTCTTCCAAACGCATAGCCCGTTCAATCCCCCACTCGTCCAGAATGTCGGACGCGCCGGAGATGACCTTCGCGCCCTGCCCCGCGAGGTTCCGTGTCCCCTCGCCAAACTTTTCGAGCCGCCGGTCCGTGTGCTGCGCCGCCCCGACACTTCCTATCCACAAGTCGCGGTTATTCTCCGCCGTGAACCGCGCCGTAATCAACGCGCCTGAATCTTTCGGGGCCTCCACCACGACACAACCCCGCGCAATTCCCGCGATGATCCGGTTCCGTTCGGGGAACGTCCATCGCGCCGGACGGGTGCCGGGCTTGTACTCACTCACCAACGCGCCGCCTCCATCCAGAATACGCTTGGCAAGGGACCGGTTTGTCGCCGGGTACACCTCGTCAAGGGCCGAGCCCAGCACGGCAAGCGTTTTTCCGCCGCCGTCGACATTGCCCCGGTGGCTCATCGCGTCTATTCCCAGCGCAAGCCCCGACACGACACCCAATCCCGCCTCGCCAAGTTCACGCCCGCACCGGTACGCCCAAGCCTGGCCATTGCTCGAAGGGTGGCGCGTCCCCACCATCGCGACAAGCGGCTTTTCGGGGTCACTCAAAAACCCGCGATAGTAGAGCAGCACCGGCGGCTCGGTACTCTCCCGCAAGAGCGGCGGATAGTCTCCCGCAAGGAAAGCGGCCATCTTGATCCCCTTCCCCGCCGCTATCTTCGCAACCTTCTCCGCCTCCGCTTTCGCTTTGTCAATATCCGGCGTTTTCCGCAAAAACCGGCCCGTCTTTTCCTCAATCAAACGCTTATCAAGCCTATTCAAATCCGCTTCCGCCGCCACCGTCTCAAGCAATGTGAGGCGGTCTTTCCGGTTTATCCCTTCCGTGAGGGACAGCACGAGGCACACGAAAAGCGTTTCATCCATTATAAACTTCCTGCACGGCCCGCCTATTCTCCTCGGCCTCGGCCCTCTGCCGGGAGTCCTTGGTCGTACTGATGATTATATCATACTGGTCAAGCGCGCGCCGATACTGACCGCTCATATAGTAACAGCGGGCAAGAATAAACAGCGCGTCAATATCGCCGGAACGCAGTTCCATATACCGCTCGATGCGGGGAATCGCGTCAAGGGGCCTATTTAACTCAAACGTATATAACACGGCAAGGCCGAAAAGCGCAAGAGAGTACCTCTCGTCGAGGGCAATCGCCCGGAGGTACGCCTCCTCCGACAGTTGGTAGTAGTGAGCCGCCTCCCCGCCGTTGCGCTCAAACTCAAGCGCGAACTTTCCCGCCCGTCCCGCGGAAACCCCCGTTAAATAGTACAAAACCGCTTCTTCGGTGTTATACCGCATCGCCTCTTGGAAGGCTTTCAACGCCTCGAGGTGCATCCCCTTCTCGGAAAAGCGCGTGCCGAGGATTTTCCAGTAGATGCCGGTCTGGGCCGCGTCCTTCACATGGCGGTCAAGTTGCTTCTCATAGACCTTGATGGCGCGTTCAAGGTCCTCGATCTCCTTGGGCACCCCTTTACGCGGCCCATAGGCGGCAATGGCGATAGCCTCCGCGACCCGTTCCTTGTTCTTCTGGTAGTAGAAGATAAACGCGATGCCGCCCGCCACGATCAAAAACACAAACACGCCGATGAGGGGACCTGTCTTTCCCCGCTTGAACGGGTCCCCGTTTCCCTTTCGCCCCTTCATAACTGCTCCCGATTCGTCAGACTCGGCCGATTCGTCAGATTCGGCTGATTCTTCAGATTCGGCCGATTTGTCAGATTCGTCAGTTTCGGCAAAAACGCCTCGTGCGCTTTTTTGAGATGCCCCACATCGACGTGGGTGTACACCTGCGTCGTCGCGAGGACGGCGTGGCCCAGCAACTCCTGGACGGAGCGGAGATCGGCCCCGCCCTGAAGGAGTTCGGTCGCGAAGCTGTGCCGCAAGGTGTGGAGTTTCGAGCTTGCCCCGGTCATGGTTGCCGCCGTCTTGTAGTTCTTCCAGATGCCCTTTCGGGAAAGCCGCCGCCCGTTCCGCCCGATGAAAAACGCGCTCGTTCTCTTGCCCTTGGCCAACTGCGGGCGGACGTCTTCCAGATACGCCTTGAGCCGCTTCTCCGCCTCATCGCCAAACGGCACGAGCCGTTCCTTGCTCCCCTTGCCCCGCACCCGTAACACCGCCTCGTCAAAAAACACGTCGTCAAGGTCAAGCGTGACCGCCTCCGACACCCGGAGCCCTGACGAATACACGAGTTCAAACAACGCCCGGTCACGAACACCCAGCGGCTTTGCCAGGTCGATCTGGTCGAGAATGCTCTCCACCGTCTCGCGGGTATGCACGGCGGGAAGACGCGCTCCCAGTTTAGGGGACGGCACGAGGGAGGCGGGGTTATCCGTCCTCAGTCCCTCGTCAATCACGAAACGATAGAAAGACTTAAGCGCGGAGAGCGCCTTCGCCGTAGACCGGGACGAAAGCGCGTCCTCCTTCACCCGCCGCTCGATATAGGCGATGACATCCTCCGTTCCGGCACTCGTTGCGGCAAGACCCTTTCCTTCCAGCCACCTGAGCCACATCTCAAGCTCATGGTTATAGGTCTCGATGGTCAGTTTGGCCTGTTGCCTCACCGCCGCGAGATACCGGATATAGTTCTTGAGGAGCAGCGCGTCGTCCCTCTCTCCGTTCGTTTCCGCGTCCATCCTACTGCGCCTTTCTATTCAACGCGTCACCGTCATCGGTTTTCCCCGGCCCCTGCGACTTATACTGCCTGAGCACCGTCGGCACGTCAAGCTCGTCGCCCCGGAACGGCTTCTTGCTCGTACCGTGCAGCACGTTTTCGAAATCGGGGAACGAAAGATACTCGTTGCGAGGCCGTTCTTCCTTTTCCTTTTTTTCCCGCGCCTCACGATCCGCCCGTTCCGTCTGCGTCTCATAGCCGGTCGCCACGACCGTCACCATCATCGAATCGCCCATGCTGTTGTCAATCCGGTAACCGGAAATGATCTGGGCATCGACGGCGGCGACCTGTTTCACATGGCTCATCACCTCTTCATAATCGAGAATCCCCATATCAGGCCCGCCGGTAACACCAACGAGCAGATTCCTCGCGCCGGAAATCGTTGAGTCCTCAAGAAGCGGATTGCTCATCGCCTTGTGCGCCGCGTCTGTCGCCTTCGCGTCGCCTGAACCGATGCCGATCCCCATCAGCGCGTCACCCTGCCCGGTCATGATCGTGCGGACATCGGCAAAGTCGATGTTGATCTCGCCGGGCTTGGTGATCAAATCCGAGATGCCCTGGATCGCCTGACGAAGCACGTCGTCGGTGTGATGGAAAGCATCCTTCATTGAGGTGCGCCGGTCAACCATTTTGAGGAGGCGCTGGTTCGGAATGATGATAAGCGAGTCGACCGCCGCGCGCATCTTCTGGATACCCGATTCGGCGAGACGCATCTTGTAATCGCCCTCAAAGTTAAAGGGCTTGGTAACAATGCCCACCGTAAGCGCCCCCATCTCGCGGGCGATGTTGGCGATGACCGGCGCGGAACCCGTTCCCGTACCGCCGCCCATCCCCGCCGTCACAAACACCATGTCCGCTCCCTTCAGCGCGTTCACGACCATCTCGCGGTCCTCTTCCGCCGCCTTCTCGCCGACCTCCGGCTTGCCGCCCGCGCCCAGCCCCCGCGTGAGCTTGCTCCCAATCGGCAACCTCATCGCCGCCTTGCTCAGATTGAGCGCCTGAAGATCGGTGTTCACCGCGATAAACTGCACGTTGTCGAGTCCGCTCTCGATCATGTGGTTCACCGCATTGACACCGCCACCTCCGGCCCCGACCGCTTTAATCACGGTCGGACTCGCCGCCACTTCGTCACGCATCACTTCAAAATTCAAATTCATACCCATCTCCCAAACCTTCCTTCTCAAATTAAATATAATAATAAATAAGAAATGTTACTCATTTGAGCCTGTTTCAAAACGTGAGGTTTTGAAACAGCCTCATCTCTTATTTTTTATCTCTTCTTTATACCGACACCCGCTTTTGCTTCTCGGCATACGCGCCCTGTGCCGCCATACGCACGCATTCAGCATTCCCCTTATTCGTTTCACCACGAACCTCACAAACAAATGAAACCGGTTTGTATCGGGGGATCCGCGATCCCTTGCGGTTTATGTCCTTCTCTTTATCATCAGACGGTCTCTGCCGTCTGATGATAAATTAAAAAAACTCCTTCTTCACCCAGTTGACCATCTTGCCGAACACGCCCGGCTGCCATTCACGCGCCGTTTCGTTTTCTCGCGCCTCGCCGCCGCCCAGCCGAATGCCGCCTTCCAGCGCGAGGCCGACCGCCGTCGCAAACTCAGGCTTCCGATATTCCTTTTCAAGACCGCCCGATAGCAGGGGAAGCCCGATACGAACCGGCAGACGAAAGATACTCGCGGCAAGCTCCGATGCGCCGGTGATATTCGCGCCGCCGCCAGAGAGCACCACGCCTCCTGAAAGATGCCGGGTCATATCGTGCTTGTCAAGCTCCTCTTTCACTTGGGAGAAGATCTCCGCCATACGCGGCTGGACGATCTGTTGAATCTGGACCTTCGGAATGGGCGAGGGCGCGCGGCCCCCCATGCCCGGCACCAGCACGCTCTCCGCAGGATCGACCAGCGAAGCCCAGCAGCACGCCTGCTCGCACTTCACCTTCTCCGCCGTCTCAAGCGGCAGGTTCATCACGATGGAAATGTCCCCCGTCACCTGCGCCCCGCCCAGCGGGATAGTACTGGTGAAGTACGGCGCGCCCTCGACGTACACGATCAAGTCGGTCGTGCCGCCGCCTAGGTCAACCACGGCCACGCCGAGTTCCTTTTCCTCGTCGGTCAACACAGCCCGCCCCGACGCGAGAGACTGGAGAATGAGGCCCGGAACCTTGTACCCCGCCCGGTTCACGCACTTGATAAGGTTCTGGGCGCTCGTCAGCGGGCACGTGATGATGTGCACCTCCGCCTCAAGACGGACCCCGATCATATCGATCGGGCTCCTGATCCCCGCCTGATGGTCGACGATGTAGGTCTGGGGAATCACCTCCAGAATCTTCTGATCGAGCGGCAACACGATGGCGCGGGCCGATTCAAGAACGCGGTCCACGTCATCGCCTGAAACTTCGTGCAGGTCTTTGTTCCGGCCCGCCACCGAGACGACGCCGCGTGAGTTGATGCCCTTGATGTGTTCGCCGCCGATGCCCGTCCACAGAAGAGAGACTTCGCTTCCGCTCATCATTTCCGCAGCCTCAACCGCTTGGGCGATGGAACGCAATGTCGATTCGATGTTCACGACAACGCCTTTCTTCATGCCGCTTGACGGCGCGACACCGACCCCGGTAATTTCGAGATTCCCGTTATCCCGCCGCTCCGCGAGACACGCGCATACTTTTGTGGTCCCAATATCGAGACCTGCTATAACTATCTCACCAGCCAATCGTGATCCCCCCTCGACTCCCCTTAATTTTGAGCCCCTTTTACTATATACGAAGCCGTCTCCGCCCTGAAATCAATTTCAGAAACCTGCTCGCCCTTCGCTTTAAGCACATCCAGCAATAAAAACGCGTTCCCTATCGTTTCCTCGTCGAGTTCCGCGTTCATCCGTATCTTCACCGGAAAGTGCAACGGGAAAAGCGTTACGTCAAACCCATCGTAGGTCTTCTTGTTGACCGCTATCTCCGAAATCGCCTCGTACAATTTTGGCGAAGCGGACGACAGTTTGTCAAGATTTTCAAACAACGGGATATAGACGCTCGGAAGCCTCGTCCCCTCGGCAACCGGCTCGGTTTCGAAGCCGGAAACAACCGGAACCGACAAAAAAGCATCTGCCTCGCTGCCGATTTTGAACACGACACCGTGCTTGTCAAAATACACGGGGGCGATCTTGCCGTTCACGTTCCGCAGAAAGAGCGCGACACGCTTGCGGGGAACAACGGTAATCCGCACGGTTCCGGGGAACTGTTTGACCACCTTCGCGCTCTCAATGAACGGAACCGCAGAGAGATTCTTTTCGGCGGCCCTTGTATCCAGTGAAAGATAGGACGTTTTCGCGCCAATACCGGCGGCCCTCAACAACTCGTTCTTTACCTCGGCCTTTTCCAGCGAACCGAATTCGATCCCGGTAACCACGCTCACGACGACCGAGGAAAACGGGCGCATCGGCGTTATGAGGAAAAGCCACACCAGTTCCCCGATAAAAAACATCACGCAGACAAAAAAGAGCATCCTGAAGACTTTCTGTACCCGCGAGGGAGCCGACTCAGCGGCTGATACCGCCGCTTCCTCTCCTGCGGCTTCCCGTTCCGCCGTTTCCGGGGCCTTTTTCTCCCGGATCTTTGTGCCGACCCTCGCGTCAGGCTTAACGTTGAATCCTAATTTGAATCTCGCGCCCGGTCTGGCGTTTAAGGGAGAAGCCATCACGAATTCGCTGTCGTCGAGTTCGTTAAGCCCGTCCGGCTCGTTCACGAGCGCCGCATTCATATTAACCGCGGTCATTGGGCGCCTCACTTTTACCAACATTAGCAATCAAACCGGCCATCACCAGCGTCGTGGTGAGCGCCGAGCCGCCCGCCGAAAAGAAGGGCAGCGGGATGCCCGTGGTGGGGATACTCCCCGAAACCACCGCAATATTGACCACGGTTTGGGATAAGATCGTCGTTCCCAGGCCCATCGCCAGAAGCCGCTTGAACGTGTCGGCGGTCTTCAGCGCGGCGTCAATCGCCCGTATGGCGAAGACGGCGATCAGTACCAGAAAAAGAATGATGCCGATAAACCCGGCTTCTTCCGCATAGGACGCGAAGATAAAATCCGACTGGATTTCGGGCACCGACGCGATCTTTCGCGTCCCCTGCCCTATCCCTTTTCCCCAGAATCCGCCCGACCGGATGGTGAGGATCGAGGAACGTACCTGATACCCCGCGCCCAGCGGTTCCCATTCCGGCCAGATAAAACTCAATACCCGGCGCAACCGGTGTTCCTTGGTCAGGATAAGGAGGAGCGAAACCGGCAGGATCATCACCGCAGTCCCGGCAAAGTAACTCATCTTGATACCGGCAAGGAAAAAAAGGACGAGCGCGTTCACCGCAATGAAGACGGCCATCGAAAAGTTGTTCTGACAATAGATCAAGACAAAAAAGATGACCGTAACCACCGCGGGCGGGAGAATACCGCGCGCAAATGAATCGAGCGAGTCCTTCTTTTTGTCGAAAATGTGGGCCAGATACAGGGGCAGCACCAGTTTCACGAGTTCCGAGGGCTGGTAAGTCCATGGGCCTATCCGTATCCAGCGGGACGCGCCGTTTTTCATCACACCGATGGCGGGCACAAAGGTCAAGAGGCAGAGAAACATCGTGAACAACACCAGCGGCATGATGACACCCCGTATCTTTTCAAGCGGAAACCACGACACGATGAAAAACGCGATGAGCCCGAGAGCCGCATAGACCGTCTGCCGCACGATGAAGTACCAGCGGTCATGGAAAAAGCGTTCGGCAAACGCATAGGAGGCCGAGTAGAGCGTCACGATACCGACTCCCACTAAGAGAAGCACCGCAATCACATACCAGTGATCGTAGCGGGAGCGAAAGGCAATGGCGGGTTTTTCCATATTCCAGTTCTTACTCATTGTATTTTCAACGTGGAGAGGGCGATTATCGCAAATAAGCCGCCCACTATCCAGAAACGAATCACGATTTTCGTTTCAGGAAGCCCGTTTTCCCCCTGTTCGTAGTGATGATGGAGGGGGGCCATGCGGAACACCCTCCTTTTCTTCCATTTGTAAAACACGACTTGAATAATAACCGACGCGGCTTCCAGCACGAAAACCCCTCCGGCAACCAACATCAGTATTTCCTTCTTGATAACGAGCGAAAGCACCGCGATAACGCCGCCCAGCGACAGACTGCCGACGTCTCCCATGAACACCTCCGCCGGGCTCATATTGTACCACAAGTGGCCCACACAGGCCCCGACCGCCGCAAGGCAAAACACCGTCAACTCGCCCGCGCCGGGAATGTAGGGGATGCCCAGATATGCCGAATAATCCTGCCTTCCTGAGAGATAGGTCAGTATGGCAAGCGTAATAAACACGAATATTAAAAGACCAGAGGCAAGTCCGTCAAGCCCGTCGCTTAAGTTGACGGCGTTGGATTCCCCGACAACCAGCAAGATCGCAAACGGTATCCAGAGATACCCCATATCGACGATCGGGTCTTTGAAAAAGGGCAGATAGAGAAGCGTCGTCCTTTCGTCCCCGGTGATAAAAAGATAGCCCACGATACCTGACGCGGCGATGAACTGCATGATGAGTTTTCCTTTCGGCGAAAGCCCATCCGCGTTGTGCCCCTTGATTTTGAGATAGTCGTCGACAAAGCCGATGAGCCCGAACAAAAGAAAGGCGATCATCGTTACCCAGACCCGCGAATTATGGAAATTCTGCCAGAGCAGCATGGACACGGTAACAGAAAGAATAATCATCACGCCGCCCATCGTCGGAGTCCCCTCTTTGGCAAGATGGGTCGCGGGCCCGTCCGCGCGGATCGTCTGACGGAATTTCAGCGCGGCAAGTTTTTTGATGAGCGGCTGGCCGAAGAGGAAGCAGAGAAGCAAGGTGGTAAGCGCCGCATACGCCCCCCGGAACGTGATGTACTGAAACACGTTGAAAACCGTGAGAAACTTCGTAAGCGGATAAAAAAACTCTAAAAACATACTCCCCTCTTTCCTTAACCCTTTACCCCAAAACGTATGTTCAAAAACGTCACGGGCACTCTATCGAGCGTTTTTCCATAACGGAGACCCGGACTTAAGTCCCTTAGGCCCGCAACTTCCTTAAAACCCGCATTTTGCAGCCTTGAGGCGAAAAAATGCAGTGTCTGGCCGCGAAGGACGCAAACATAATTTGCGCGCCGACTCTGCGGACGAACGCTCTCTAAAGCAAAACCCTCTCCAGCGCGCACAACCGCGACCCCTTCAACAACACCAAGTCGCCTTCGCGCGCGTCGCCGTTTAGAGCAATCTTCAATTGCTCCATGTCGTTATACACCGCGATATTCCCGTCCGGAAAAACCATGTCCGAAACATGAAAGAAATAGGTCTTGTCCGCATTGTCCATGCCAAACGCTTCCAGTCTTGAAAACAGTTTTTCATGTTCTTCCGTACTCCGGTCGCCCAGTTCCAACATTTCTCCTGCCACAACAATTTTTCTTCCATTCCACGCGGCCTCGTCAAAGAAGGCAAGCGCCTTCTCCATCGAGTCGGGATTCGCGTTGTAACAGTCGTTTACCACTATCACCCGGCGCCCGCCCAACGTCGTCTCGACCACCTCGCCTCTTCCGGGGAGCGGTCTTACCAACGAAAGTCCCGACACAATCGCCTCAACCCCGATGTCTGCCGCCAGCGCAATCGCCACGGCTGCGGCGGCATTCTGGAGATTGTGCCTTCCCGGAAGCGCGAATCTCGCCTTCTTTCCTTCAATCACGCACTCCCAGCCCAAAATCCCGTAGTCCTTCACGTCGTCAAACACGCCCTCCGCATCGGGATACAGGCGTACATTCCCGTTCACGCCCTCGGCAAGAAACGCGGCAAACTCAGAACCGGCGGGAATAAGTGCCGTTTCCTTTCCCGTAAAAAGAGAAAAAACCGCTTTTTTCTCTTTAGCAATCTCCAGTTGTGTGCCGATACTGCCAATATGGGCAGATCCAACATTCGTCACCAGAGCGAGACAAGGACGCAACACCCCGGTAATTTCCGCGATTTCCCCGCGCCGGTTCATCCCCATCTCAAAAATCCCCGCCTCGTGTTCCGCGCGAACCTGAAACACAGACAAGGGAAGCCCGATGTCTGAGTTTAGATTCGCCCGATTGCATACAACGCGCTTTTCTTTCCCGATTATCGCGGCGGCAATCTCTTTCGTGGTCGTTTTCCCCGAAGAGCCTGTTATGCCGATCCGTAAGAGACCGGAAAACTTGTCAAGGTAGGCTTTTGCCAGCAACTGGAGCGCCTTGAGCGTATTGTCCACAATCAACAACACCCCTTCCTCGCTTTCCGCCGCCTTGATAAGCGCGTAGTTATCCATTTGTTCATTGCAGACCAGCGCGCCGGCAGCCCCCGCCTTGAACGCTCCTTCCACAAAACGATGCCCGTCTGTCCGCTCCCCTTTCAGCGCAACAAACAGCGCGTCCTGCTCAATATGCCGCGAATCGGCCGAAACAGCGCAAAACCCCGCCTGTTTCCGGCCTGTTTCCGGCACAAAAAGTTCGCAGCCTAAGACAGAGGCCGCTTCTTCCCAACGAAAAAGAACCCCCTCGTTCATCTCAACCGCCTGAACTCCCGGGGTCAGCCTTCACGGCCCCACTCTTTATCGTCACCTCGATGACCTCTTCCGGCACTTTCTTTTCAAACCCGAGGCTCGTCTTGGCAATATTCTCGATCCGTGCCGAAGACGACAGCACCGTAATTTCCGCGATCAGACGCCGGTTCTCCTCGATCACCTTCTCCTGACTCTCGGCGAGCCGTTCCACTTCCCCCCACAGGGCCGCATACCGCTCGCCCTGCCAGACCGCGCCCAAAAGAAAAAGCGGAATCGAAAGAACAACCCCATACAACACTACCTTTTTCGCCATATCCTCATCCTTTTTCACTAAAAAGGGGGAAGTCTCCCCCTCGCTCCAGACCGCCGCTTGCGCTTAGGGTCTTCCGCTACCCCCTCTCCTAGGGGCTCCGCCCCTAAAACCCCGCCGGAGGACTTGTCCCCCGGACCCCCAGAATAGGTATCTTTTCAATGACCCGCAGTTTCGCGCTCCGGGAAGGCGGATTCTCCGCGATCTCGTCGTCCGCCGCCACAACAGGCTTTTTGGTCACTATCCTGCCCTTTATTATCGACCCATCGCACGAAAAACCGGACGCAAAACGCTTAAACACGTTCTTCACAATCCGGTCTTCCGCCGAATGAAAACTGATAACGCCCAGACGTCCGCCGGTTTTCAAACAGGCAAACGCCGCTTCCAGAAGCGGTTCCAAAAGCGACAACTCCGCGTTCACCTCGATCCGCAACGCCGCAAACGTCCGCGTCGCGCTGTCGATACGCCCGCTCCTCGGCCCCAGTGCCCGATGCACAATCTCCGCAAGTTGCCCTGTCGTGGCAATCGCGCTTCTTTTCCGTTCCTCGCACATCAGCCGCGCAATGCGCCGCGAAGCCCGCTCACCGCCGTTCACAAACAGCATATCGGCAAGCGCGCTTTCCTTATAACGCGCGATGATCGCGGCCGCCGTCAACGCGCCGTCACGGTCAAGCCGCATATCAAGCGGTTCGTCCTTCGCGGCACCCGCAAAAGAAAACCCCCGACCCGACAGCTCATAATGGAAGAGACTCACACCCAAATCCAGCAGTATCACATCCGGCGCGTCTCCCCGGTAATCCGCGAAAAAATCCCGCGAATGGGAAACGGCAATGCTCACCCTTTTTTTATACTGTTCAAGCCTCTGCGCGGCCCTCGCCGCTATCTCCGCATCCCGGTCAACCCCAATGACACGCAAGCCGGGAAACTTCTCCAAAAACGCCGCGCTGTGCCCGCCTTCTCCCAGCGTCCCGTCAACCATCAGCGCATCGCCGTGCGGCGGTTCAAGATAGGACAACACCTCACGGAGCAACACCGGCCGATGAACCGGAACGTCTCCCATCAGATGACCACGCCCAGTTCTTCCGCCGCCGCGCTAAACTCGTTGTCTCCGTCCTCGCAGTAGGCCGCGTAAGTCTCCTTGTCCCATATCTCAAAATAGGTGTCGACCCCGGCCACCACGCAATCTTTCGTCAGCGAGGCGTATTCCCGCAAACTCTGCGGAACGGCGATCCTTCCCGTCTTGTCAATCTCCACTTCCTGCGCCGGCGAGACGATCGTCCGCTGTACCCGCCGGGCCTTCGCATGGAACGGTGTGGTGTTCGCCATGATGCCGCGCTTCACCTCGGCCCACTTGGCGGGATGAAACGCCCAAAGGCACTTGTCCATGCCCTTCGTGATGACCAGCCGGTCAACGGCCAGTTCCTCACGGAACTTCGCGGGAAAACTGAGACGCCCCTTATCATCAAGCGTGTTATTAAACTCCCCGGTTAGCATCTTACCCCACAATTTCCCACAAAATGGCACTCGTATAATCACTATACTCCCTGCTGTTTTTTCTGTCAACTTCCTGGCGGCCCAAAAACACCTTTTTTTTGAATTTTTTTTTAGAAACCCTAAACAAATGTTTAGGGTGGAGCCCCTGATGAGGAAACAGAACCCCGATTCGCCCCGGATGGATAAAAAGCCTACCGATTTTCACCGATTAAGCGGGGGTTAAAGGTGAAAAACCTGCGTAATCTGGATTGCCGGACATGGCACAATCGACGATTTTTATATTTCATTTGCTTAACTCGGTGCCGTGATGAGGCCCTACTTTTTGACAATCTTGACGCGGTTGAAGGCGTTCCGGTAGGTGGTGGGGGTAATATTTTCCTGCTGTTTGAAGCGTTTCAAGAAGTTTTTTTCATCTTCAAAGCCAACCTCCCAGGCAATTTGCTTTATACCGTCCGAACTTTCCAAAAGCAGCCGCTTGGCGTTGGAGATACGCACCCGGTTGACGTACCGCATCAAAGAAACACCTGAATATTTTCGGAAGGCGGTGGAAAGATAGTCGGGATTGAATAAAAACCTTTTCGCAATCATGTCCAACGTGAAACGCCGATTATAATTGACCCGTATCCATTCGATGATCTTTTCCATCTTGGGATTGGGCTGTTTTATACTTTTTTGGAACCGAGCCTCGATAAACTCTTGGGAAATCTCCATAGCGAGGAGGCTCAGGGCGTAGTTCGGCAGCATAGCGGAATAATGATCGGTACGAGTCAGGTCTAAAAGCTGGCGGAAAATCAGGGGGGCCCTGCCGTTTGCGGAGAGGCTTCCGTATTCGGGGAGTATGCAGTATCGTGAAATATGATTTTTATAAATGGGCAGGGGGGGGGGTGTAGGGGATGCCGCAAAATCGGGCAAGGTTTCGAGAACATACTGTTTGGGGTCGATCATGCGGATCAATGCGTCATCCTTGATAATATGGGGTTTCCCGCTATCGATCCTGAAATGACACCAATAGTACAAAAGAGCATTTTCACTTTCTTTGAAACCAAAATGCTCATGCCCCGCAAAAAGGATGATGTACTGGTTTTCCGTCAGGGTATAACGCCGGTCATCCTGGGCTATGTAGAGCGTTCCCTTGATACAAATGATAATAACCCACGTGTCCAAGTTTCGATGAGGGTGCTTAAACCGCCCTTCGTTCAAAAGCTGGCCGCTTGAGACGTGGATCAGCGGATGCTCATTTTCAAAAACGAGGTATTGCATAGATATTAGCCACCTATTCTATGGATTTATAGGTTTTCTCCACCTACAACCAGTACTATAATGCATATAAAGCCTTTTGGCAAATATTTTTTTAAGGAGAAAAGTAAAGATGAAAAAGAACGTTTTTTTATTGGTTGTCGCGGTATCTCTGGCGGCCTTGTTCCCGGCCTGCAAAAAAGAAAAAGCCTCGTCAGAGGACAGCGGTACGGTAACCCTTACCTTTGTCGGGTGGGAGGCAAGCCCGCTTGAGACCGAGGCGGTACGGAACGGTATTGCGAAGTTCGAGGCGGCGAATCCGGGCATAAAAGTGCAATACTCGCCGACATCCGGCGATTACAACGCAAAGTTGCTTGCGTCAATCGCGGGTAACAGTGCGCCCGATGTGTTTTTCGCCGGTTCCGACACCTACCGGACGCTGGTCAAACGGGGGGTGTTGCTTGACATTACCGAACGGTTCAGCTCGAATTTTCCGCTTGATGACTTTATTGAGTCATCCCGTACCATTATGACGGTAG
>JAISZQ010000380.1 GCA_031269165.1 Spirochaetaceae bacterium | reverse complement strand
CATCAGCGCGTATTCGCATACATTCGCGTACATTCGCGGACAAAAAAACTAAAAATCTGTGTGATCCGTTGACCACTCTTATATTCCATTGGCTTAAGTTGTTGACAGTGGAAAGCCTTCCCCCTCGCTCCGGGCTTGAGCCCTACGCTACCCCCTTCAGCGGGTGGCCCGCCCCCCGCAACGCCCCCGTCTCAACTTTCAGTCATGGAGTTTCGGAACAAGCGGGGCAAAGCCCCGCCCGAAACTCTAGAAGCGGGCAAAACCCGCGACCGAATCACAGCGGAGGCTTGCGTCTCGCAGGGTTTTTGAACAGGCTCTTAAGGCGGCGGTAATGCCCCCATAAGACGGTGGCCAGGCGGCAACAACGATGTGCAAAGGCGATGACGCTTGGGGACTGGTGCCGTTTTGAGGGCTCGTTGTCCCGGTCGGTTGCCGCTTGCTAAACAGTACCCGCCCCCCGTCCGTCATTGCGAGCGTAGCGAAGCAATCGGCTCAACGCTTCGCGTTGCGCTTGTGGAAAGGCCGCCTCGTCTGGATTGCTTCACCCTGCTCACCTCGCAATGACGTGGGGTCGCCCGCTGAACACTACCCGCCCAAAAGCGCGCTCTGCGGTAATGTCATTCCCCGTCGGCCTTCACCGCCTTCAGCATCATCACGTCGCCCAGCCCGGTTTTCTTTGCCAAGCGGTCGGCGATTCGCTTGACGGGAGCGGGGGCGAGGCCTTGCGCGAGGCCGCCCCAGGTAACGATTTGTTCAACGGCAAAGCCTTCACGCCGGAGGAAGGCGGCAAGCGTCTTCACCGAAAAGAGGCAGAGGTGGTCGTAGATGGCGGACCGCCAGCGGCCTTTGAATAGTTTGGCCTGCATACCGGCGATGTTGGGCGTGGTTACAAGGAAAAGGCCGCCAACGCCAAGGAGGCGGTACGCTTCGCGGACAAAGGCCGCCGGGTTGGAAAGGTGTTCGATGAGGTGGGAGGCGTGGATCACGTCGAAACTGTTTTCCGCAAAGCCGTTTTCTTCGAGGGGAAGGGTCGAGACCGGAAGCCCCCGGTTTTTTCTACCATACGCGGCCATCTGCGCGGAAATCTCAACGCCGCTCACCTCCCAGCCGCGTTCCCGCATCTTTTCCAATAACGCCCCTGTCGCGCAGCCGACATCCAAAAACCGCTTCCTCTCGGAAGGGAAAAACTGTTCTTCGATGCGGCCGATTCCCGCATCTTCAAGCGTTTTGAGTTGCAGCGCGAGGAAGGCGGCTTCGTTCGCGGTTTCGTAGGCAAGATAATCATCGCCGTGGGCGCTGCCGTAGCGTTCTTGCACGGAGGCGGCTTCCGGCTGAGGGTTCATCTGGACGAGGCCGCAGTCCCGGCACCGGACATAGGAAAAGCCTTCGCAACGCAAGGCCGGGCGAAACACGCGGCCGCCGCAGAGTACGCAGGGATTCAACGCGCCCTTCTGGTCGATGCCCCCTGCCGCATCGCCGCTTTCGGTGCCGCGCCCCGTGCCGAAAAGGGCATCCGGCACCGGCGTTGACCACGTTTTGACGGCGGACTTCGTTTTGACGGCGGGTTTATGCGGGTTATTCAACGATAATCCGGTACGAGGCGGTCCGGGTGTTCCCCGCCCGGTCGCCGACGATGATTTCCAGTGTCGCGATGCCCCGCGAGAACCAGAACTCGCCCGCTTCGTAGGCGTTGGGCTCCATGTATACCTGACTGGCCAGCACGAGCGCGTTCCGGTACATCATGAGTACCCCGTCTCGTGCGGAAAAGCTTTCGAACAGCAACGTTCCCGCCTCCGCGCCGTTCACAAAGGCGGCGAGGCTGTTGGGCGCAAGGGGCTGCGTCCCCCCGTCAACCGTGTCGCTCGCCTCGACAAAGATCGCGTAACGGCCCTGCTTGACGGTCCGCGTCTGCGCGAGGCTTATCGTTTCCCCCTCGGCACTCTTTAACCGCACCACACCGATTGCAGGCGGCCTCGTATCGGGCATCGGATTGATGATCGCGGCGGGATTTATCCATCGGCGTTCTTTCCGATCAAAAAAGGAGAAATAAAACCCGTCCATTTCATTTTCACTCGCGCCCGATATTCCGGCTTGGGCGATAATCTGTTGCTTTTCGATGTGGGAAGAAAGATCCCCCTCATCGTTCTCATTTTTGCCGTAGCGTGCATAAATGTTCACCAACCCATCGCCCAAATCGACGGCAATCCATGAACCGAGCGGCGAAGGAAGCCCTGAGACCCGCTCCGTCGTATTCCGCTGAAAGATGACCTCCCCTTGTTCCGCCGCATAAAGCGGCCCTTCATACGCGAACGTCATGCCCAAAAGCGGCGATCCCCCGTCATTCCGCGCAAAATTGCTTGCGGGGATCACGCCCGTTACCGGCCAGTCGATGGTGTAGACCGCCGCGCCGACGGCAAACAGCAAAAGCACCGCACAAAGTTTTATACGCAACCTATCCGCTCCTTATTTTTCAGTAACGATTCAATTGGGGGTGGAAGTCTCCCCCCTCGCTCCGGGCTAAACTCAAAACCTGAACCGCCCCCCGCAACGCCCCCCTTCTCGCACCCTTCGGGGAGTTGAAAATGGTACATGGACATGGGGCGTTCCCTTCCTGTCAGTATCCATTCGCGCAACGCGCGCACCCTCAACCACGACGGCGGCTGAATGGCGAGACTGTTCAAAACGCGCTCGTGTTTTGAACAGCCTCACCATTCACGGGGGTGGTATTTGCCAATCAATCCGCGGATTGACCGGCTCGGTGATGTCAAACGTATCCCCGGACGGCTCAATCACATAAAAGCCTTTCCGCAGGGCATATATCCTTTCACTTTTATTGAAAACAACCCCCGCAACAGCCCCCAGATACGTCCGCTTGTCGTTGTGCAAATCCGCATACCGGCGCAGTTTCTCCATCCGCTCGATATGGTCGTCAATATCCTCGGTCTTAGGCTTGGACTTGATTTCGACAATCATAACCTTGTCGCCGTTTTCCAGAAAAGCGTCAACCTCCAGAAAGATGTCGTGCTCCTCACATTCAATTTCGGTGCGGTTTGCCTTGGTAAAGGTAAACCCCAGTTCCTTGAATTTCGCCACCAGATTGGGGAGTACCATGTGCTCAACCATTTCGCCAAAGCGGTTGCCCAGTTCGCCAATCCGCTTGTCGGTCTGCTTCATCTGCTTGGAGGTTTCCTTTACCAGCTTGGCAGCTTCCCTTAACCAGCTTGGCAGCTTCCCTTAACTGCTCTTCAATCTCTTTGGTCTTCCTCTGGCTTTCTTCTTGCCGCTCTTTAAGTTCCCGGACGTTTTCCCTTTGCCACTCTTTAAGCTCTTCCGCGTTTTCCCTGACCGGTGCCCAAATCTCGTCGGCAACGGCTTTCCACTCCGGTATCGCTTGTTTCGCTTCCATAATTTATCTCCTCAAGTAAATGTTCAGTTCTCGTAAAGAGAACCATTTCAATGCTCCATGATCCATGCGCGCAAAGCCCGCGCAACAGCCCATCTTTTATCTCACTTTCCGGCAAGGGAAAAAGCCGACAAATTCCGGTCGGAGCCGACAAACAAATCGCCGCCCGCTCGGCGGAGGAAGACCGCCTCGCTCTGAAACGGCGTTTTTAGAACCACCGTCGCCGGGTATTTCACGCCGATCAAGTGGTTGCGGCCTTCTTTTCCCCGGGTAACGAGAAAGAGAAGCCCGTCGCCGCCCTCGTTGTCAATCAGAGCGATTTCACCGTCAAGCGGAATCTGGTAGCTCATCCGCGATTTAATCTCGTACAACTCAAGCCCCTCGTCGCGTTCAAAAGCCAGCCGGGTGTCGTTGTCGATGAATTGAATCCGCATGGGCCGCCGCTTGCCGTCCCCGATAAACTCGTGGTGGGTGATCCGGTACGACCCCGCAGACTGCTCGAACAACAAAAACCGCTGGTCGTCTAAGCCCGATATGACGGCAATATAGGAAAGATCCCGCGAAACGGCCACCCCGTAGATGCAGGTTATCCGCGAACCGCCCGTCTCAAAGAAAAAGACGCGCCTTCCCTTCTCGTCCAATAACTCAACGGTACCGCCCAGCGTCCCCACAAGGAGCCGGCCCTGCGCGCCCGCAACACAGGTGATCGGCGAAGCGAAGGTGTATGTCCAGAGCACATCGCCCTCTCCCGAGATCTCCGAGACGGCGTTTTGCTCAAAATGCACCAGATAGGTCTTACCGTTCGACCCGTCCCCGTCCATAAAAAGTGGATACCCGTTTGTATGTTCAAAGCGCGAGATCGTTTCATCGGCGGCGTTCTTCACTTCAAGACTGCGGGGAAGGGCCTCGTATTCGGCAAACCGATTCTCGGAGAGGGAAAGGTTCTTTTGCGTAACGCGGTTCATCATGAACACGCCCTCCCGGTTGAAATAGCCAAACCGGATCGTGTCGGGGCGGACGATCTCAAACGGAAAAAGTTCTGTGTTACCGGTATCGTTACCGGCATTCGTGCCGCTTTCCGCGTACACGCTCTCGAACGACCGTATCCAGCCCTTTTCCAGCACGGTTTCCTCCGGCACCGGAGACGCGGCGAGAAGCGTGTACCCCAAAAAAACCAGAAAGCAAAGCGTTACTTGAACGAGCCTTTTTTTTCTGGTTGCGCTGTTTTTCTTCATTTATTTTTACACAGGGCCGCAACCGCCGCGCCGTTGAGAGACGCGCTCTCCACCGGGGTAATAACATAGGGAAGGGGCGTACTCCGTCCGAGCATCGTGTATAAATAAGACTCAAGCGCCTGCCGCATTCCTTGGTAGATCAAAAATGTTGTCCCCTCGACCGCTATTCTGACCGGCGTAAATGGATAGGGGAACGTCCCCCGTCCCACGACAAGTTCCACGGTTGCCGCAAGAATGGCCGCCGCGACAAAACTGCCCCGCCGCGTGATAAGCGTAACAAGGTAAACAAAGGAAGAAAGCGCGTCCATCTCGTCATCGTCAAACAGCACGGCAATCTTCCCCTGTTTTACCAGCGGGGCACGCATAAAGGCGTTTAAATCTTTGGTCTCAAGCGTGGGCCAGCGTAACAATTCGTCTTGTTTTCGGAAGCGCAACACGCCGTCGGCGACCGCCCGTTTCAGAATATGCAAAGAAAGCGGTCCCAGATACGCCCCGGATATTACTTTTTCCGTCGTATAGGCGTTCGGGTTCTTGGTTGTCGCGTCATATTCAACATCAAGCCAGCCCCGGTGGCGAAAGTAAAAATTACCGGATTCGGTGACGACGATCTGCGGATTGTCCGGCTCGTGAAAGTTTATTTTGGGAATATCTATCTCAGGATACGCCGTATTAAACCCTGTTCCCAGAATGATCCCGATAACCGGCGCGCCGGAAACACCCCTCGCGTTATCTCCCTCAACACCCGCCGTTGCCGAAATAGCCATAAGCCCGCACAACAAGGTCGACGCGGTGTCATTGAGGAGTACAATTCTGCCGGAATAACGCACGCCCCGCCGGAAAAGCGCCTCGCGCAACCCCTTGCCGATAGCCTGTCCGATCACCTCAGGCGCGTCAACCTCTTTGCTGAACGCGAGCAGAATACCGTCTCCCTCCGCAGTCACCTCCATCGGGTAAGAAAAACAAAACCCGATACCTTCGATGTCCGTGTTTTCCTCAAGAAAAGGGGCGGCAATCGCGGCGATCTGGTCAAAAAACGCCTCTTTATCGGTTGGCCCCTTCGTCCCCGGCATCGGCGCCTTCTCTACGTGTTCCGTTACCGCCTTTCCCGCCGCATCGAAACGCACCAGTGCCGCCCGGAGATTCGTCCCGCCCGCATCCAGTGCCAGCACCTTCTTTCCCACCGGAACCCGCGCAACCGGGCTCAGATACGTGGGAAGCATCGGCATAAAAGACTCCTCTCCACGCAGCCCCCGTTTCATATCAATTTTGATTTCCCGAATGAGCGCGTCAGGTTTGCACATATCGTAATGAAACCCATAATAAAAGGCAAACTCGGAAAGTTCTCGCGGATTATATCTGGACATAACAGCCTCCATTTCCAGTATGGGGCAGTTAGGGCGTTTTGTCAAGCATTATGTCAAAATTCAGGGCAACGTCATTGATACCTTGCCTATAAGCCGAGAGCACACGCTTCGCGCGAATGGATAATGATAAATGGATAATGGAAAATGATGCGCGCTTCGCGCGAATGGAAAATTGATAATGGAAAAGGGGAAATGATCGGAAGGGCGCGGGCCGTTTCCATGCCCCATGCGTTTTCCATTATCCATGCGCGTACTGCGCACCCCCCGTCATTGCGAGCGAAGCGAAGCAATCCAGTGGAGGGCCATCCCCGTTCTGGATTGCTTCGGGCTCCGCCCTCGCAATGCCACCACGAACCCCTCCGTCATTGCGAGCGAAGCGAAGCAATCCAGCGGGTAACGCCTCGTCTGGATTGCTTCACCACCAGCAAATTGCTAACGGCAAATTGCCTCGGCAACTATGTTGCCGCGCCCTCGCAATGACGAAGCCCGCCATCATTCCGCCCCGTCCAGATACTCCCGCAACACGGCGGGGAACTCCTCCGTGATCTTCCGTTGCGCGCCTGAGATTACCCGGTTGTTTGCTTCCTCTTGGCTCGCCGGGTGGGATTCGCGGTTTGCCGCGTTATAGGTAAACAGTTCCGCCCCGGTTTGCGTGTCCCTCAGCACCGCGTCAACCGTGTAGCGGGTGTTGAAGTACACGTTTTTGGGGGCCGGGGTAAGGGTCAAGGCCGCTTCGAGGGCGTAGCGGGAATTCCGGCTGCCGGTCTTAAAGCCCTCGGCGGTGAACGCCCCGGCAAACGCCGCCTTGAGCCGCCCGTTCACGTCGCCTGTGACCCGCACGTCCACCGGTATCGCCTTCGCCTCGTTCAGTGCCGCGTCCACCCGGAGAACGAGCCGGGAAACCTCGTCCTGCCGGTTCGGGCCGTCAAGCAGCGACAGAACCAGCGCGTAGACATCGGCTTCCCCGGCAAGACTCCGCGCCTTCCTGCACCGCGCTATCGACTCAAAAGTTACGCCGCCCGACAGGTTGATAAGGGCAGAAATCTCAGACTTGGCCTTGTCCAGTTCGGCAGCGTACCAGTTCTGGCACTTGGCCTTTTCCATCACGGCAAGCGCGTACCAGAGCCTTTTTCCCGTGTCGTTCCACACCGCCTTGATCTCCGCCCCGATGAGTTTGTCCAGAGCCGAGACTGCCTCGATAGACTGGGACATATTCGATTCCGAAACGGAGCGTCCGCCCGTCTCCCGCTCGGTGTCGGCGATGCTGATCCTGCTCGTTACCGACTGCTTGAAAAAGGCGGTAAGGGAACCGATGGCGTTGCTCTCGGCGGCCTGCCGTCCCGCGCCATAGCCAACCGCGC
>JAISZQ010000285.1 GCA_031269165.1 Spirochaetaceae bacterium | reverse complement strand
TGCTCTATGTAGGGTCCTTTCTTAGCGGAACGAGCCATCCTTAAAGTTCCTCCTCACGTCTACTTGTCGTAACGGCGGCGAACGATCAGCCTGTCGGAAGGCTTGTTCTTGCGCGTACGATAGCCCTTGGCCGGCGTTCCCCAAGGGGAAAGAGGATGCTTATTGCCCTTGCTCCGGCCCTCTCCGCCGCCCATCGGGTGGTCCACAGGGTTCATGACCATGCCGCGCACCTTGGGGCGGCGCCCGTTGTAACGGGTTTTCCCGGCTTTACCCAGGGAGATGTTCTCGTAGTCCTCGTTTCCGACCTGTCCGATGGTCGCCATGCACTCCTGCAAAATCAGGCGAAGCTCGCCGCTCGGCATACGGATGTAGGCGTACTTGCCCTCTTTGGCCATCAGTTGCGCCGAGGTCCCCGCGGAGCGCACCAGCTTGGCTCCCCGGCCGGGCTCCAGTTCGAGATTGTGGATGACGGTTCCCACCGGAATATCTTTCAGCTTCAGCGCGTTGCCGGGGGTGATGTCCGCCTCCGGGCCCGAAACGATCGTGTCTCCGACCTTCAATCCCTTCGGGAGAAGAATATAACGCTTCTCTCCGTCGGCGTAATGGACGAGCGCGATGCGCGCGTTGCGGTTGGGATCGTACTCGACCGTCGCCACCTTGCCGGGAACCCCCAGCTTATCGCGGCGAAAGTCGATGATCCGGTATGTCCTTCTGTGCCCTCCGCCGATATGGCGCATCGTGATGCGCCCGGTGTTGTTGCGCCCGCCGCTTTTGCGCAGCGGCGCCGTCAGAGAGCGCTCCGGCTTGTCGGCGGTGATATCCTCGCGGCCCTGGATGGTCATCTGCCTGCGGCCAGGGGTATAGGGCTTAAACTGTTTGATCGACATCGTTCATTTACCCCTTCCTAAATACTCGCGCCTTCGAAGAACTCGATGCGCTGCCCCTCCGGCAGAGTCACGACGGCCTTTTTCCAGGAGCGCGTTTTGCCGAGGAAAGCCCCCATTCTCTTGGGCTTTGCCGAGACGTTCATCGTGTTGACGCTCAACACCTTCACTTTGAAAACCTGCTCCACCGCCTGACGGATCTGTATCTTGTTTGCGCTTTTGTGCACCTCGAACGTGTACTTGTTCTGCTCCATGAGAGCGCTGCTTTTTTCCGTCACAATCGGGCGGATGATAATATCGTGGGCGATCAGGTTCATTTCGCATATACCTCCTCAAGGCGCGCGACCACTTCGGGCGTCACGATCAGGGTCTTCGAGTTAAGAAGGTCGTACACGTTGATGCTGGCGACGTTCATCACCTTGGTTCCGGGGATGTTGCGCGCGGAGCGCGCGATGTTGCTCCCGTCGGCGTGAAAAAGCATCAGAGCCTTCTCGGCGCTGACGGCCGTCATAAAGCTCTTCACGGCCTTCGTGGAGGGCTTTTCCAGCTCGAATCCGCTCACCACCGTGAACAGCTCGTCCCTGACCTTCATCGAAAGCGCGCTCAGAAGCGCCATGCGGCGCACTTTTTTATTGACCTTCTGGTGATAGTCGCGCGGCTTCGGGCCGTGCGCGACGCCGCCGTGCACCCATATCGGAGAGCGCGTGCTGCCTTGACGGGCGCGTCCCGTGTGCTTCTGCTTCCAGGGCTTCTTGCCGCCGCCAGAGACATCTCCGCGCGTTTTGGTGGAATGTGTACCCTGCCTGCAATTCGCGAGGTGCGCCACGACAACCTGGTGCATCGCGGGAACGTGCAGGGGCGCGTCGAATACCGCGTCGGAGAGGGTCAGCTCTCCCGCGGCCTGGCCGTTGAAATCCACTATTTTGACTGTCGGCATGATTCTCGTTATCCTCCTTCTCCGCTAACTCTTCTTGTAGAGGGTGACCAGGCTGTTTTTAGGCCCCGGAACCGCCCCTTTGACGAGAAGGAGGTTGTTCTCCAAGTCCACGGCCACGACCGTCAAGTTCTTGACCGTCACTTTATCGCTGCCCATGTGCCCCGGCATACGCTTCCCCGGAAAGACGCGCCCCGGATAAGAAATGGCTCCGCTGGAACCGCCGTGACGGTGCATGACCGACGTTCCGTGACTGAACTGCTGACCGGCGAAGTGATACCTCTTCATGACGCCGGCAAATCCTTTGCCTTTGCTGACTCCGCTGACGTTGACCTTCTCTCCGGCCTCGAACAAATCCACCCTGATTTCCTGCCCGATCTCGTACTCCTCCGTTTTGTCCATTCTGAACTCGCGGAGCGTCCGCTTGGGCTCGACTTTGGCTTTGTCAAAAAAGCCTTTAAGGGGTTTGGACAGCTTATGCGGTTTCACCGCACCATAGCCGAGAAGAACGGCAGAGTACCCGTTCTGTTCGGGGGTACGAACGGCGACCACGGGGCACGGGCCAGCCGCGATCACTGTAACCGCCGTGGCTTGCCCTTCCTCGTTGAAAATCTGCGTCATGCCGATCTTCTTCCCCAATATTCCTATACCCATTACTTTTCTCTCCTATTCTTGAGCGGGCGATCCCTGAAAAACAAACCCGCCCGTATTCTTTACAGCCGGCGCTCTTCCTTGAATCGAAACAAGAATCGAAACAAAAGAAATCGAGCAAAATCGGCGCAAAATCAAAGTTTGATCTGAATGTCCACCCCGGAAGGAAGATTGAGCTGCATCAGCGCGTCCATCGTCTTTTGCGTCGGATTGACGATGTCGATCAGACGCTTGTGCGTCCTCATCTCGAACTGCTCTCTCGCGTCCTTGTCCTTGTGGGGCGACTTCAGAACCGTCACCTTGCTGATCTCGGTGGGAAGAGGAATAGGGCCCGATACCTCGGCCCCGCTTCTCTCCGCCGTCTCCGCGATTTGAGACGCGGACGTGTCGAGAACTCTATGATCGAAAGCCTTCAAACGAATACGTATTTTTTTCGCCACTTCAGTGTCCTCTGCCGGCCGCGGCGGTTATTTCAATATCTGGGTGACGACGCCCGCGCCAACCGTGTGCCCGCCCTCGCGGACCGCGAAACGAAGTCCCTCTTCCATCGCTATCGGCACGATCAACTCCACCTCAAAGTTCGCGTTGTCTCCGGGCATCACCATCTCCACTCCGTCGGGCAGCTTGATTCCTCCCGTCACGTCCGTCGTTCGGAAGTAGAACTGCGGCTTGTACCCCGCAAAGAACGGCGTATGACGCCCTCCCTCTTCCTTCTTCAAGACGTACACCTCCGC
>JAISZQ010000345.1 GCA_031269165.1 Spirochaetaceae bacterium | reverse complement strand
GCTTTTCTATGACCGTCGGTTCTTTCGGGGGTTTCGGGCTGTTTTTGGGCCGTTTTCCCCGCTTCCGGCGCCTTTTCCCTCGGCTTTTTCATAACTTTCTCCCGCGCCGGTATCGCCGTTGAGTCCCGGTTTACATGATATACCGCCAGGCCTCTGTCCTTTTCCGTGCCCTTATCCTTCTCCGGGGCTTTATGCGCCACCGCCACTATCCCCTCCAGCGGCTTTTCAAGCAGCCCCTCCTGTCCCGAAAGAAATGCAAACATCCGGGAAAACGCCGCCTTGCCGGGCACCTTCGCAAACCCGCACAGCAACCGCAGGTTCGGCTCCCCTTTAAGCCGCTGGATTAACCGGCTCACCTTCTCTATCCCGAAATACCTCATGGCTAAAAAACTCCTCATAAAAGGGCCGTACTCATACAGTATCCTTCCGGTTCCCGCATACAGGCGTATAAGAGGCGGTATCTGCTCTTCGGCCCGCAACATATGCAGGAATGTTTTGTGTTCGTCTGACAGATATTCTTCAAAACATCCTTGAAGATCGAAAGAGATATTCAGAAGAGCTTGCGCTCCTCCTATGATTTGGGCTATAGTTTTCATGGCGGAGGCCTCCTGATTGTGTTTTTTTCAACTGCAATTTTATCAGGTTTCCCCCGCCTTTTCTATCCTTTCTGGGGGTTTTGGAACAGGCTCTAATGGCAATACGGCTAGTATTTGAAGCCGCTGCCGCCGATGAATTCGCGGAGGATGCTTTCGAGGGGGACGATTTGCGGGAGGATGGGGGTGAAGCGGTCGAGGAAGCCGAGAAGACGGGAGGCTTCGGCGAAGGCGGCTTCGCGGGGTTTGACGGTATGGAGGAGGGGCTCGGCATAGAATTTGAGTACGGCCAGTTCGTAGTCGAGGGCGGAATTGAAGATGAAGTCCGCGCTGTTTTGGTAGGGAAAGATGTGGCGGAGTTCGCCGCGCCGGACGGAGGGCCACATCGAGAGGGTGCCCGACGCGCTTGTGCCGCGAAACTGATGGTCGCGCACGAGGCGGCGGATGAGGCGGTTGTCGGAGGTGGGGACGCGGTTGTGGTCGTCCAAGTTGAGCTGGGTGAGGGGCGAGACATAGAGTTTGAACTTCGCGCGGGCCGGGATCATCTCGGTGAGTTTGTCGTTGAGGCCGTGGATACCTTCGATGACGATGACGGTGCGCCGTCCGGCCCGCACTTTTTTGCCCTCGCGCCGAGTGCAGGTTTTGAAGTCGAACACCGGAAGGGTGATCTCGTCGCCCTCCAGGAGGCGTTCCAGTTGTTCGTTCAAGTAGGGAACGTCCAGCGCTTCGAGACATTCGAGGTCGGGGTTGCCGTCCTCGTCTTTGGGGGCCAAGTGCGGGGGATTGTAGTAGTCGTCAAGGCTTATCGCAAGGGGTTCCATGCCGAGTACCCGCAGTTGGACGGCGATGCGTTTGGCAGTGGTGGTTTTGCCGGAACTTGAGGGGCCCGCGATCAGCACGATGCGCGCGTCGCCGCGCAGATCATAGATTTTGTCGGCGGCGTCGGCGAGTTTCTTGGCGTGAAAGGCTTCGGCGATGCGGATAAAGTCTTCGATGTCTCCGGCGGCGGTCAGGCGGTTCAGTTTCCCGGCCGAGTGGAGACCGACGATGCGCCCCCACTGCTTGTATTCGCGGTAGACGGCAAACAGTTTGGGAATGTCCTCAAACGGACCAAAAGGTACGTCCGGAGCGAAAACGCCGTCCGGGCCAATGCCGCCTGATGACGAGGTTGGGTAACGGAGGAGGAAGCCGTCTTCGTAGGGGAAGATGTCGAACACGGAGAGGATGCCGGTTCTCGGTACCAGCGCGCCGATGGCAAGGTCAACCCAGCCGTTACACGCATAGACGGGGACGTTCGCGGCGATGCGTTCTTCCAGGAGCGCCACGGTGTCCGGCTGTCCTTTTTCCTGGAAGAGGACAACGGCTTCCTCGTGGGCGATATAATAGAAGGAAATCGCACAATCGGCCTTGACGAGTTCGGTCATCGTTTCCTTGAGCCGCGCAAGACCATCCATACCGTTCGGACCGCCCGCATTGTCCGTACCAGCCGGTTTCCCATCGGCAAAATGGTAATAGTAGCCGTTTCCCAGACTGTGGCCGACGATGAGGCGGCGGTTGGGAAAGACCTGCGCGGCGGCGGCCCCCAAGAGAAAGGCGAGGGAGGAACGGTAGACGACGCGGCCTTCGTGGGAGGCGAGGGAGACGGGTTTCAAGACCGCGTTCACGACGAGAGGGGCGGCGAGGGACCGGATCTCGTTGTTGACATAGACCGCCGCGAGACCTGAACGGGAGACGCCCAGCGCGTCAAGCGCCTCGCCTGAGGTTGTCCCCACGGGAAATTCCCCTGAAACTGCCGCGGCAATTTCTTCGGTCATGCCGTCCTGCCATCGTATCGTCAAGCCGCGTATCGCTTGGTTTCTTGACACTTTTCTATCCTCCGTGTATAATGGTTGGCAAGTATACATCATTTTAGCTTGAAGCGGTACCACCTAAGGAAGCACTGATTTATTCAGTCGAGAATGCGTCAATAGGCGTATCAGTGCTCCTTGAATGCCGCATTTGCGTAATGAAATGAGCAAAAGCATGAGGAAAACACGATTGGCGTCAAGTTAATCAGCGTTTCCCAAGGTGGGCGCGTGAGAGCGGGGAGTAATTTATGGCACAGGTTATATCAAAGAACGCCCGTACCGGGAGTTCAACGCAGAAATTTTATTGTTCCTGCGGCGGCGAGGTAAAGATGAAGGCGCTTTTCAGCAACGGCAAGGTGAAGAATGTCGCCGAGTGTGAGAAGTGCAAGCGTACCGAGCGTCGTCCGTCGGACTTTAGGTAATAAGGATAAGGTATGGCTAAGAAAAAGAATTCGGCAGAAAAACGGCATCGGCAGAGCGAAGCGCGGCGGATTGCCAACAAATCGGTGAAAACGGCGGTGCGCGGCGCGGCGCGGAAATTCGTGGAAGCGAGCGCGAAAAAGGACGAGGCGGCGTCTGAGCTTCAGCTCAAGTTGCTCGTCAAGCGGTTGGATAGCGCGGCCGGAAAGGGGATCATCGCCAAGAATGCCGCAGCGCGAAAAAAATCGCGTATGCAGAAGCGGTTTAACGCCGCATTCGGCGTTAAAAAGGCGGCCTCGGAGTAACAAAGTGGGGACTGTATGGCGGGCGGGAAATACACGAAGACGGATCTCATCAATTCGATCTATGACGCTACCGGCATAGAGCGCGAGGACGTTAAAAAGGTGGTCGATCTTATGATCCAAGAACTGAAAGACGCGATTGCCGACGGAAAAACCGTTGAATTGCGGGGATTCGGCACCTTTGAAGCGCGTACCCGCAAGGGCCGCGCACGGGCCCGCAACCCGCGAACAGGCGAGCCGGTGGTCGTGAGGTCGCACAGTGTTCCCTACTGGAAACCGGGCCGTGAGCTGAAACGCGAAGTGTGGAATCTGCCCCCTGAAAACGAGCCGGACGGCCAAGAAAACGGTGCCGGGTCTTAAAAGCGCGTTGCCGTAAAGCGGGGTTCAAGGCCCCATAAGGAGAGGGTACCTGTTTTGCAGTCCGGCATTCAGAATCGGGGACGGTTTTCATGGCTTTCGCGGTTTTCCGGCGCGGTTCGGGGCGGGCTTTTGGTCAATGCCGGGTTGCTCGTCTGCGCCGTGGTGCTCTTTGCGGCTTCCCATCCGAACCCGCTCTTTCCCAAAGGCGTTGCCGCCGCCGGGTGGGTCGCCTATATCCCGGTATTTCTCCTTATCCGGCGTTGTTCGCTTCCGGCGTCCCTCTTTTGGGGCGCGGTCTACGGCTATGTTGCCTACAATCTCTTCGGCTATTGGCTCGCCGTGTTCCACCCGCTGGCCGGTATCATCGTCGGCACCCTCGAACTCTTTTGGTTCGCGCTGCTCTTCTTCCTGCTAAAACTTATCGGTTGCCTGTTCCGTCCCCTGCCGCGTTTCGCCTGCATCCCGCAAACCCTCCTCTGGGTGGGCTTCGAATACCTGCGGACGCTAGGCTTTGTCGGGTATCCCTACGGCTTTATCGCCTACTCCCAGTGGCAGGTCATCCCCCTCATTCAGATAGCCGGACTCGCCGGAGTATGGGTGGTAAGCGCGGTGGTGCTGTTTCCTCAAGCCGTCCTCGGCAACGCCCTGCCCGTCCTCTCCGGCAATGCAACCGCTCACCGGGCGCGAGGCGGAGGGCTTCTTGCCGCCGCTTTCGCCCGGAAACGTTTCCCGAAACCGCTTGTCCCCCTCATCCCCTACGCGGTGATTCTCGCCGCCGCCCTCGTCTACGGCTTCGCGGCCCCGCACGACTTTTCTGCCGAGCCCCACACGAAAGTCGCGCTCATCCAGCATAACACCGACCCGTGGAAGGGCGGGCTTGCCGAGTACCGGGAAAACTTTCGTGTTCTTGCGCGGCTCTCGGACGAGGCGTTGCGGGAATCGCCCGACATCGACCTTGTGGTTTGGTCGGAAACGGCGTTCGTGCCGCGCATCTACTGGCACCAAACCTACCGGGACGACCCGGACTCCTACGCGCTGGTGAAAGACCTGCTCGACTACCTCGCGGCAAAACCCGTCCCCTTCCTCATCGGGAACGACGACGCGCGGCGGGAACTAACACCCAGCGGCCGGTGGGAACGGGTCGACTACAACGCCGCCGTCCTCTTTCGCGGGGCCGAGATCGTCGAGCAATACCGGAAACTCCACCTCGTGCCCTTCACTGAGTATTTCCCCTACGAAAAACAGTTTCCCGTTATCTATCAATGGCTCCTCGCCGCGGACACCCACTTCTGGAAACCCGGCACGGAGGCCACCGTCTTTGAAATCAGCGGAGGCGGCCGCCCCGTAAAGTTCTCAACGCCCATCTGCTTTGAAGACAGTTTCGCCGACCTTTCCCGCGCCTTCGTGCGCAACGGCGCCGATCTCATCGTCAACATCTCCAACGATGCCTGGTCAGGCAGCCTTTCCGCCCAATACCAGCACCTCTCGATGGCCGTCTTCCGCACGGTCGAAAACCGCCGCGCCATGGTCCGCTCCACCGCCTCAGGCCAAACCTGCGTCATCATGCCCGACGGCGCCGTCCTCGCCGAATCCGCCCCCTTCGCGGAAAATTACCTCACCGCCCGCGCCCCCCGCGCGACCGGCACCACCCCCTACACCGCCCTCGGCGACTTCTTCCCCGTACTCTGCCTCGCCTTCGCCCTCGGCGCCCTCGCCTTTGTGTCCGTGATTCGAATAAAGAGAGGGGGCAGGATATAGTGATTCTACTTTATAACACCGAAGTACCGGGGGCGTTGCGGGGGTGGGAAACCCCCGCAGAGGGGGATAGCGAAGGCCCGCAGGGCCGTAGCGAAGGGGGAGACTTCCCCCTCATTAGGTATTCTTAAGGAGAACGACTATAAACGCATAGCATAAAATACCTAAAAAAGGCCAGCCGGATTCTCATGCCGCATGAAGGATGAGGACATTATCATTGTGGTTCAACAGCGCGAAAAACCGTGTGTGTAAAAATAACTATTTTTTGGCTTTTTCCTTTTTTCTGAAAAAAGTACTGTTGAAGCGCAATGATAATGTCCTCATATAAACGCAATAGAAATGTCCCATCAGGTAGAATAGCGGGAGGAGGACGAAATGGCGGGGAGACTACCGATGGGACAAAAGGAACTGATAAGAGGGAAAG
>JAISZQ010000269.1 GCA_031269165.1 Spirochaetaceae bacterium | reverse complement strand
GCGCGCGGACAGGCATAAGCGGCGGGCTGATGGCCCGCCGATAAAAGCACGCGTATGTTTCGCGCCCGAAACAGCGCTCAAGAATGGCGTTCCCTGCCCCGGATAAGGAGACCGGGGCTAACGAAAATGGAACGCCGTCCACGGGCCGCCCCTCTTTTACGGTTTTGAGGAGGAGGGCGGCCGTGTTTATGAGCGCTGATTCCGGCGCGCGCGACGCCCTGCTGGGGCGAAGAGGCGGCGGATAATTGAAAAGGGAAGATGCCGGGAAAACCCTGTGAAAAGGGCCTAAAGAGGTTTCAAAAGGGGTGATTATTGGTCTAAGACGTTTTCTAGGATGGGGGGGGGGGGAACACGATAAGGAAGGGGGGGCACGAGGAACTTATTTTTCAACAACACCGTTTTTCGCATAACCAGCCTTTCTTATATGCCCCGGCACTGTTGTCGGGTAATCATGGGGATATTTATACCACACACAAAAAACTTTGTCAAGGGCACCCCGCAAAAAACGTGAAAAAAGCGTGGTTTGTTGCGATAAAGCCGGGGCGGGGCATCCTTTGGGAGAAGCGCTATAAAGGTTGCGGGGCAACGCTTGTCTTAGAGCCTGTTCAAAAACCCTGCGAGATGCAAGTCTCCGCTGTGATCCGGTCGCGGGCTTTGCCCGCTTCTGGAGTTTCGGGCGGGGTTTTGCCCCGCTTGTTCCGAAACTCCATGACTGAAAGTTGGGATTCGGGGGCGTTACGGGGGGCGGGCCACCCGGAGAGGGGGATAGCGGAGGGCGAAGACCGGAGCGAAGGGGGAGACTTCCCCCTTTTTTCACGTTTTTTGCGGGGCGCGAGGCACGGGCCTTGACACGATTTTTGCGCTATGGTATAAACGAGGGAGTTCATGAGAGTGGCCGAGTGGTCTCTTTTTCCCTATCAAGAGCATAAAAATCAATAGAACCGATATGCGAAAAGTTGTCAAAAGGCGCGTGGTGTCTGCTACTCGAGGCAGACGCGAATAGAGAATACTGTCACTGTCTGTCCGCTGGGGGCAGGCGGACGAGGAGGATTGTTTGAGTAAAGGTATCGCATTGTTGTGCATCGCGAGCGGATTGTTGTTTGTGTCGTGCCGTTCAGTTCCTGTTCCGGCCGCCGCCCCGCCTGAGTTGATGGCGAATATGGCCGAGTTGCTTGTCCGGTTTCCCGAAACCCAAGCCGGGGCGCTCTCCCGTCATTACAACGAGTCCATTACGGCGGCTGATTACGATCATTACGTGATCATTAAGCGGATGACGGATTATTATGACGGCGGCGCTCACGGCTCATACGGCACGGAGTACCGGGTGTTTGACCGGAACGCCGCACGGTTTGTGACGCTGGAGGATGTTTTCGGCGCGGACGAGCGGGAGGCTTTGCATGAAGCCGTCGTGGAGTCGCTGAGAAAGAAATTTGAACTCGCCGAAGGTGAGGGGCTCACAGCCGCCGGTTTCTTCAGCGACACGCTTTCATTAACGGAAAACTTTTTCTTGAGCGGCGAGGGCGTCGGGTTTCATTGGAACCCCTACGAATTGGCCCCTTATGTCTTTGGCGCAATCGAGGTAATCGTCCCTCGGCCAGACAGGTAATCCTGTTTCAAAACCCTGCTATGAAGGGGAAAGCCTTCCCCTGTCAACAACTTAAGAATTTTGTCCGCGGATTGACGCGGATTTTCACGGATTATACCACGCTCAATCCGTGTTAATCCGCGAAAATCCGCGGACCTTTCTTTTCTTTTTGCTTAATTTGTTGATAGGGGGAAGCCTTCCCCCTCGCTCCGGCCCTGCGGTCCTCCGCTACCCCCTTCAGCGGGGGACACCCCCGCAACGCCCCCGAAGGCATCCTAACGGATGCCCCGCCCCCGGATCCCCGCAAGGAAAAAATCTCGCGGAGTTTTGGAACAGGCTCAATGGAACATGGATAATGAGCGGAACGGAACGCGCCGTCTCCAAAACACGACATTTTCCATTTTCAATTATCCATTTTCCATTCGCGCAACGTGCGCTCACTCTTCCGGGTCGAGCGAAAACGTCTTCTCCACGGCGGCGGCGAGGGCTTGGTAGGCGCGGCGTTTGGCGACATCGGGGGTTACCGCGCCAGTGCCGGCGGCGGCGGCGGTGAAGGTGAAATGGACGCCGGACGTGCCCTGAAAGACGGCCTGAAGTGAGGGCGAGTAGAAAATGCCCAGTTCGCGTTTCTGCACGCCCTCCTCAACGGTTACCGCGCAGATGGTTGACGCGCCGTTGCGGGTCTTGGCGATGGGAAAGCCTTCGGCGGCGAGGACGCGGGAGAGGGCGTTGACGATAAGTGCCTCAAAGTCGGCCGGGCAGTCGATAAAGACACTGGCACGCCGCGCCGCTTCGTCGGTCTGGCCGGGCAACGATGCGGTTTCCGCCCGCACGGCGGCGAAGGCGGCGTTCATGCGCGAGGGATGCAGCATCTGTCCCAGCGCGAGGGCCGCCTTGAACTCCGGGCTTTGGGCGTAACGCCGCGCCGCCCGCAGACGGAGCACTTTCTTGAAGGGGTCGGCCTCGCCTGATGCCGCTTCGTACAAGGCGTGAAAGGCGTCGGCCTGTTTCTGGAAGCGGGGCGCGTATACGTCCCACGCCTCGTCCCGGTCGAGGTAGGCGACGGTCTGCCACTCTTTTGCGGCCCCATTGTAGAATGGGTCGGGCGCGTAGCGGATGCCGAAGAGGTTTATCTCCGAGGTTACGAAGGCGGTGTTTTCGGTGTCGAGGGTCTCGCCGCCGCGCCCGTTTTCGTACCGTTCGGTCTGCCGGTAACCGCTTGACACGCTTATCTGGCTGGTAAAAAACCGCGCGATCTCCGCTGCCGCGTTCACCTCGGCCATTTCCCGCGTCTTCCCCCGGCCAATGCGGGCGATGTACGCGCCGTCCGGGTAGACATCGGCGATTGCGGCGGGCGAGGCGGCCCATTCAGGCAACGGCACGTTTGCGGTGGCGCAGGAAACGGTGCTGAGGGCGAGGACGGCGAACAGTGCCGCCGTCATAAACACGGATAAAAACGCTTTTTCTTTTCTCATACAATTCTCCTTATCAACATGAATCACGAAAATCACGAACGGCTCAATCCCGTTTAACCGCGGATTGCGCGGATTAACCTCGCTTGTTCTCCGATAACCCGCCTGTCATTGCGAACAGAGCGCAGGGTATTTATGCTCTCTCTTGCCGTTTCCTGCTGTTCTTCTGGACAGACGGCCTCAGGAGGCATATACTCATCCCCGTGGAAACGCGATTGCCCTATACCTACTGGAAAGACGGGGACTTCTTTGTTGGGTACCTGAATGGCTACCCCGATGATTCCACCCAGGGTTTGACCCTCGGCGAATTGGAAGAAGCCCTCCAAGAGGTCTATGAAGTCCGGCAGGAGGAAGAACGCAGCCTTTCTTCCATCACAACAAGTTTATGAGAAGGACGCGGAGAAGGAGGGCCGCACCATTTGTTGCCGCCCTCGTCCCCTTTTTTCTCCTCGGACTTCGCCCATAGAAACCCGAATCCACGTTAATATAACGCTTTGCGTTTTTCGATAAGGGCATCTACAGCATTCCACGGCACCTTTGTATAACTAGTGGTTTTAAAAACCTTTTCGTTTTCTGGATCATTGAGAATACTCATTGCCGCCTCATCGGGGATACGGCAACCGCGCTTTGCAGCCGCCTCTTTTATATCCGCCAAAAGTTTTACCCGTTCGTTAACCATAATACTTTCTCCTCTATGCGGACGGTTCCAGCCGCCGCATTTGCTTAAAATCGCTCCCGCTTATGCGGGGCGTTATGAACAACGGGCGGCGCGAACCGCCCGCTATTACCGTGTTCATGACGGGGGAACGTCTCCCCGCGTCTGCCGTTACTTCTTGTATTTCCACGTGCTCGTATCACGACCAAGATGATCTCTTTCGTACGCCCAGCCGCCTGCAATGGTATCCTTCGTATAATAAGTCCCGGCTTTTCGACCGTTGCTTTCGTAAGCGTCCTTACAAGGGAGGGCCTTTTCACCCAACTTCACATCGGCAGGCATGATAATGCTGGTTAATGCGTACACCGTATACCAAGCATGGTTCTCCGATCCAACCCGTGGGACAACATCATCATTACTGTACGAGCCCTCTCTGCGCGCGACGGTCCCTTGAGGCCATGAGACAAACGCACTCTCTCCGATATACTTAACGCTGTTCGGTATAGTAACACTCTTCAACCTGTTGCCTAAAAACGCTCTCGCCCCGATGGACGTAACGCTGTTGGGTATGATAACGCTGGTCAGCTCGTTGCCGGAAAAGGAATTAAGCGAGGAGCCATCGTCCTTAAAGGAGGAGAACGCACCATCCCCGATGGACGTAACTGGTCGGCCCAGTATTTTTGCGGGTATAACAATACTTGAACTCTTATTATAATCACCCACGCCATAAACCCTCACAATTTCTCCGAATTGAAAATTAGGGGCAACATCCGGAAAGGTTAAATCGTCTGTGGAAACACTTACATAGCCCCGTTCTCCGGCGGCTTTGGGGCTCATGCCGTTTATGCTGGTAATGGACACAGTAAGCTTGTCGGTTATTTTATTGGCGTCTACCCCCGTAAATGCGGCATTATATTTTAAAGAATTGAAATCATAGCTTCTGTCGGGTTTCCACCACCAACCAACTCTTCCAATCGTCTCGCCGTCTTCATTGGCCAGCGCCGCGTTCACTGTATACTGTGCCGGTATCGCGTTGAGTACTGAATTTATGCTGAGCCCCCACGCCTCGCTTCTGCGGGTCTTTGCAAGCCCCCGCTCCAGGTCCTTGATAATTTTAAACCCTGCGGTGGCGGCTATAACCGCCTGAAAAGATATGTCGACGGTTTCTTTCGCGTAATCGATCTCCCCCTGGGTCAGCGCGGGATCGTAGATAATCTCGTAGGGCGGGTGTTCTTTGAAAAACGCGGCGGCCTCGTTCAGGGTCTTGGCCCACGAGTCGCGCCATTCCTTATCGGCTTGCTCGGCCTGCTGTTTGGCCTGCTGTTCGGCCTTGTACCGCTCAATCTCGTTCCGCACGTTCTGGCCGATGTTGCCGTTCTGGCCGATGTTGCCGCTCCGCCCAAGACTGCCGCTGGTAACGCTCGCCGTAATCACGGAGTTGCGGCTTGCCGCCTCCGCCAGGCTGGGGTCGAACTTCGCCGCCTCGTAGTAGTAACTCATGGCCTCGACCACTGTGCC
>JAISZQ010000065.1 GCA_031269165.1 Spirochaetaceae bacterium | reverse complement strand
ACGAGGGGCTCGCCGCAATGACGGGGCGGCACGAACAGGTTCGTGGTAGCATCGTCATTGCGAGGCGCGTGGTAGTATCGTCATTGCGAGCCGCGAAGCGGCGAAGCAATCCAGACGGGCATAACGCCCTGGATTGCTTCGGGCTACACCCTCGCAATGACGCGCACTCATTTTCCATTTTCAATTCCCCATTATCCATTCGCGCAACGCGCGTAGGCATATCTTGCGCGAAAAAACTCGGCAAAAATTTCCATTGCGGTTTAGCCGGGCCGTGTTACCATTGAAGTATGTTGAAAGGTATTCCTGACATCTTGTCGCCCGATCTGCTGAAAGTCCTTGCCGAGATGGGGCATGGGGACGAGATTGTCATCGGTGACGGCAACTTTCCCGCCGCATCGGTTGCCCGGCGGTTGATCCGGGCGGACGGGCACGGCACCTGCGAGTTACTCAAGGCGATTCTTGCCGTTATCCCCCTCGACACCTACGCGGAACCGAATGTCGTGCTGATGGAGGTTGTTCCAAGCGATCCGGTCCGTCCCGTTATCTGGGACGACTACCGGACGATTCTCGTGGCGGCAGAAGGGGACCAAGTAAAGGTTGCCCGCATCAAGCGTTTTGCGTTTTACGAGCGGGCAAAAACTGCCTATGCCGTCATCGCGTCGGGCGAGAGCGCGTTGTACGCGAACATCATATTGAAGAAGGGTGTGATTACGTCTGCCGAGGTACGCGATATGATGAAAGGCAGGACGATATGAAAGGGACGATGCGGGGCGCGGTGTTGCCCGGTAACAGTACGGTGGTGCTGAAGGATTATCCTATTCCGGTGCCGGGGCACGGGCAGGTGCTGGTGAAGACGAAGGCGTGCACGATTTGCGGGTCCGACATCAGGGCCATCTACCGCGAGCATACGGGGAAAGGCGCGGAGGGTTACCAGGGGGTGATCGCCGGACATGAGCCGTGCGGGCAGGTGGTCGAAGAGGGGCCGGGCGTGCGGCGTTTCAAGAAGGGTGCCCGCGTGATTGTCTACCATATATCGGGGTGCGGTCTCTGCCACGATTGCCGGATGGGGTATATGATTTCCTGTTCGTCGCCGCTCCGGGCCGCCTACGGCTGGCAGCGTGACGGGGGGATGGCGGACTACATGCTCTGTGACGAGAAAGACCTCGTGGAACTGCCGCCGGAATTGTCCTATGTGGACGGGGCGCAGGTCGCTTGCGGGTTTGGGACGGTCTACGAGGCGCTCGAAAAGATCGGCATATCGGGCAACGATAACGTTCTGGTGACGGGGCTGGGCCCGGTAGGGCTTGCCGCGCTGATGCTTGCCCGCGCGCTGGGTGCCAAGAGGCTCTTCGGCGTCGAGCTTAACGAGGAACGCATCGCCCTTGCCAAGAAACTGGGGCTGGTTGACGAGGCGTTCAAGAGTGACGAGACCGCCGTCCAGAAGATACGAGACGCGACGGGCGGCAGGGGGGTGGAAAAGGCCCTTGACGCGAGCGCCGTTGACAGTGCCCGGCAGATTGCGATACGGGCCACGCGCCAATGGGGAAAAATCGCCTTCGTGGGCGAGGGCGGCAGTGTGACGTTTAACCCCAGCCCGGACATTCTTCACGACCAGAAGACCATCATCGGGTCGTGGGTCACGAGTATCTGGCGCATGGAAGACTTGGTCGAGCGTCTTGTCCGCTGGAACATCCATCCCGAAGACTTAGTGACGCACCGTTTCCCGCTTGAAAGGGCCGGTGAAGCCTACGCGCTCGCGGCATCGGGTAAATGCGGCAAGGTGGCGGTGTGCTTTGATTCTGGTATAGATTCTGGTATAGATTCTGGTATAAAAAAGGAATTATCATGAGCGACGGTATAGATCCGGGGATGGTCCCGCAGATCACGCTTTCGACCGGGGAAAAGATTCCCTCGATCGGCATGGGGACTTTTGGTTCAGACCGTTACGCGCCGGATAAGGTGGCGGAAGCGGTGGGCGGGGCAATCCGTTATGGCTACCGGTTTTTTGACTGCGCGTCGGTCTACGGCAACGAGGACCTTATCGGCACGGCGTTCGAGAAGGCGATTAAGGCGGGGGACGTGAGGCGGGAGGAACTCTTCATCACCTCGAAGGTGTGGAACGACCGGCACGGGCGCGGGGACGTGCTCTGTTCCCTTGCCCAGACGTTGAAAGACCTCCGCCTTGACTATGTGGACTGTTACTTCATGCATTGGCCTTTCCCGAATTACCATGCGCCCGGCTGTGACGGCGACGCGCGGAACCCCGATTCGGTGCCGTGGTCGGCGGAACGTTTTCTTGCCACGTGGGCGCAACTGGAACGCATACAGAAGGCCGGTCTTGCCCGGCATATCGGTATGTCCAACATGACGGTGAAGAAGCTTGCCGAGGTGCTGCCGCGTTGTACGGTGAAGCCTGTGCTGATCGAGATGGAACAGCACCCCGCGTTTCAGCAGCCCGAACTGTTTGCCTCTTGCAAGAAGGCCGGGATTACCGTGGTCGGGTTCTGTCCGCTGGGCTCTCCCAACCGGCCCGAACGGGACAAGACGTCTGACGACGTTGTGGACACCGAACTCGCGGAGGTGAAGAACGTGGCGGCGGCACACGGCATCCATCCGGCACTGGTGTGCCTCAAGTGGGCCGTCAAGCGGGGGTCGATCCCGATTCCCTTCTCCACCACGGAGAAGAACTATCGGGCCAACCTCAAATGCGTCACCGAAGACCCGTTGACCGATGCGGAGATGGAACAACTTGCCGAGGCCGACCGCCGGTGCCGCCTCGTCAAAGGGCAAGTATTCCTCTGGCCGGGGGCGCGGAGTTGGGAGGATTTGTGGGACTAACGAAAAAAATACCGGTTTTCCGGTGGAGGGTTTTATATGGTTGACAAAGTAAAGATTGGTATCCGTCCGGTCATCGACGGGCGGTGGATGGGTGTCCGCGAAGGGCTTGAAGAACAGACGATGAACATGGCCCGTGCGGCGAAGCAGTTAATAGAAGAACACTGCTTCTACGCCGACGGCCGGCACGCCGAATGTGTGATCGCCGACGGGACGATTGCCGGCGGGCGGGAAGCGGCGGAGGCGGAGGCGAAGTTCACGAAGGAGAACGTTATCGCGACGCTCTCGGTGACGCCTTGCTGGTGTTACGGCAGCGAGACGATGGACTTGAACCCGCTCACGACGAAGGCGGTCTGGGGCTTCAACGGCACGGAACGGCCCGGCGCGGTCTATCTTGCGGCGGTGATGGCGGCTCACGCCCAGCGGGGACTTCCCGCCTTTGCCATCTATGGCCGAGACGTGCAGGACGCCGCCGACACGTCCATCCCCGATGACGTGAAGGAAAAGATTCTCCGCTTCGCCCAGTGCTCGTTGGCCGTCGGCCAGCTCAAGAACAAGGCGTACGTCTCGATCGGGTCGGTATCGATGGGCATCGGCGGCAGTTTTCTCGATCCCCAACTGATGCAGGATTACTTTAACATTCGCGCCGAGTGGGTGGACATGACCGAGATCATCCGCCGGGTCGAGAAAGGCATCTTTGACAAGACCGAATACGAGAAACTGCTCGCATGGATAAAGGCGCACTGCACGGAATCGCCCGAAGATTATAACGAGACGGCCTGGGGCAACGGGCCGCTCGACCGCGCCACAAAGGACAAGCAGTGGGAGTTCACGGCGAAGATGACGCTGATCATCAAAGACATCATGTTTGGCAACGGGAAACTGGACGAGATAGGCTGGCACGAGGAGGCCCTCGGACGGAACGCGATCGCGGCGGGTTTTCAGGGGCAGCGTATGTGGACGGACTTCAAGCCGAATGCCGACTTCCCCGAAGCGATTCTCTGCTCGACCTTCGACCACAACGGCAAGAAGGAGCCGGTGATCCTCGCCACGGAAAACGACAACTGCAACGGGCTTGCGATGCTGTTCTCGAAACTGCTCACCGGGCAGGCGAGCGCGTTTGCCGATGTGCGTACCTACTGGAGTCCCGCCGCCGTGAAGCGCGTCTCAGGCTGGGCGCCCGACGGGAAGGCGAAAGACGGCTTTATCCACCTGATCAACTCAGGCGCGGCGGCCCTCGACGCGACGGGCGCGGCAAAAACCGAGGCGGGAACCCCGGTGATGAAACCGTGGTGGAAGGTGACGGACAAGGACATCGGTGCGATGACCGAGGCGACGGTCTGGTCTCCGGCCAACCGGGGGTACTTCCGGGGCGGCGGCTATTCCTCGAAGTTCGAGACGCGCTCCGAGATGCCCGTGACGCTCGTGCGCTTCAACATGGTGAAGGGCTTAGGTTACACGCTCCAGATTGCCGAGGGCTGGACGGTGGTGTTGCCGGAAAAGGTCTCCAAGCAACTGTGGGATCGCACCGATCCGGGCTGGCCCTGCACGTGGTTTGCGCCGCGTCTCGACCCGGCCTGTCCCTCGTTCCAGGATGTCTACTCGGTGATGGCCGCCTGGGGCGCGAACCACGGCGCGTTCACCTACGGCCACATCGGCGCGAGCCTCGTGACACTTGCCTCGATGCTCCGTATTCCGGTAACATTGCATAACGTGCCGTTGGAAGCGGTTTACCGGCCGCACGCCTGGTTCTCGTTTGGCACGCGGGACCTCGAAAGCGCGGACTACCGGGCGTGCGCGGCGTACGGGCCGCTGTATAGGTAAGGGCGCGTGGTGCGCGCGGTGCGCGAATGGATAATGGAGAATTGAAAATGGATAATGTCGGGGTTTGGAGGCGGCTCGCGCCCTTCTTGCCATTTCCCATTTTCAATTCGCGTGAAGCGCGCATAAGGTGCTTGGGGCGGCCAACCCCGGGGGTCGGGGGCGGTCGGCCCCGGGGGTCGGGGCTAGCCGGATCAGGGTGCCCTGCCGGCCAGCAGATGTTCGTCTGCTGGCCGGAGGGAGATGTCCCCTCTGGCCAGGAGAAGTTGCGCTCCTGTACAGGAGATTTTGCGCTCCCGGCCGGGAGATTTTGCGCTCCTGGCCAGGAGATTCTGTTTTCCTGTACAGGAGATGGTGTCCCATCCGGCCAGATGGAGGTGTTCCCGCGCTGCGCGAATGGAAAATGAAGAATTGAAAATGGATAATGTCGGGGTTTGGACGCTGGGCGTTCTGCCACCATAATTTTCCATTATCCATTTATCATTTTCAATTCTTATTGGAAAACGGGCAGGTAACTGCTTAGTATATTTTTATTTTGGAGGAAGAACATGAAGAAAATCGGTTTAGTGGTTCTGTGTCTCGTCCTGGCAGGGGCGGGCGCTTTTGCGGGCGGCAAGAAGGCGGAGTCCGGGGGGACGACGATCACGCTGCTCATGCGGAACATGGATGAACAGTTCCTGAAGGATTACGCGAACAACGTTCAGGCACTGGCGCGGGAGAAAGGGGTTACGGTGAACTTGCAGGATGCCCGCAGTGACGGGGCGACGCAGCTTACCCAGCTTCAGACGGCGCTCAATCAGGGGCATAAGTGGTTTGTCATCGTGCCCTGTGTGTCCGAGCTTTCCGAGCAGATGAACCAGCTCATTCAGGAAAAGGGCGGGGCGGCGGCTTACTCGAACATTCAGCCGACGACGGCGGCGCTCAAGGTGGGGAAGAACTTCTTTTTCGCCAGTTCGCCTGAGTTTGTCGGCGGGCGTTATCAGGGGCAGCTTATCGCGGACTACTTCGACAAGTATCCCGACAAGGCGCCCGGTAAGGTGCTCAACATGATTCTCATCTTGGGGCAACTGGGGCATCCGGCTCAGGTGAACCGCGAGGCGGGTCTCTTGGCCGAGCTCAAGACGCGCGGCTATACGGTGAACACGGTCGCCCGCGACACGGCCAACTGGACGCCCGACCAGTCCCAGCAGAAGATGGACGCATGGATCGCCGCCTACCGGGGCAAGTTCAATGTCGTGGCGGCTCAGAACGACGGGATGGCTCTCGGCGCGGTTGAGTCTCTCATTCAGAGCGGGCTCACGAAGGCCGACGCTTCCGACGGGACGACGTTGCAGGTGCCGGTTTACGGCATCGACGCGACCGGCGAGGCGTTGAACTCGATGAAGGAGAACAGGCTCTTCGCGACGGTTCTCCAGGACGCGAAGGGTCAGTCGGCGGCGGCGTTTGACGTGATCTACCAAGTGGCGACCGGCGCGTACAAGCCCGGCAACCCGGCGGGCGGTACTCCGGCGGCGACGGCCACGATTGACGAAGCACCGGCCAACGACACTTCGATCATCGGTCAGTGCTACCTCGTTCCGTTTGTCCCGGTTGACAAGAACTCGGATTACTACAAGCAGAACGCGCCTAAGTAGTGTCTGTCCACAAAGTCGGTTACGTTAGGTAACGGGAATGTCCACAGAGGCCGCAAGGTTCTCTGTGGACTTTTTTTTATTGGGGATTATAAGAGATGGGGGCTGTCTCTCACGGGGATGGGGAAGTCTCCCACTGTCAACAACTTAAGAATATTTGTCCACAGATTACACTGATTACACAGATTAGGGGATTAGGGTCCGCGGATTGACGCGGATTTTCACGGATTATACCCTGCTCGATCCGTGTTAATCCGCGAAAATCCGCGGACCTTTCTTTTCTTTTTGCTTAAGTTGTTGACAGTGGGAAGTCTCCCCCCTCATTCCAGACCTACGGTCTTCCATTACCCCCCTCAGCGGGGGACAGCCCCCGCAACGCCCCCGAATCTGGCTCAACGCTTCGCATTGAGCATGGAGTTTCGGAAAAGTGGGGCAAAGCCCCGCCCGAAACTCCAGAAGCGGGCAACGCCCGCGACCGCGTCCAATTTTATTGAAATTTTACAAAACAAGCATAACATATTGTAAAACCGCCTTGATGTTTGTGGATTTTAGTTCGATTTAAGTCCAAAATCTGGAGATCGGCTGAATAGTTACCTAAATTTCAAATTTTTTGGCAAAACCGCTTGACACTTTTTGCAAAGAGGCTTATAATAGAGATATGTCGTGTTTCGTACAAGCCGATGCGCGTTATACGTCATGAGTGTCGCGTTGCATCCGTATGAGCGCGATAACACGGCATAGATGTCGTATTTTGCACAAGTCGGGGTGCGAAACACGACATGGATGTCGTATATAAGGAGTTATGCGCTATGTTTTGAAAATATTCTTAAAAAGGCTTTGACAAAAAAACATATAAATATATATTTTCGTAGAAATATCTTAACTTGGAGGAAATAAGAATGAAGGATTTATTGGCAGAAACCTTGATGGCGTGTCTGGTAACCTTACAAAAGGGACTGGTCCCCGATGGTAAAAATTATCACGTTGACAATCCCCAAATGGCCGGTTGTGGATGGGCGAGTTGCAGTGGACATTGTGGCGGTACGTGTATAGGTTATTGTAGACCGGGATGCGGTCACACAATGCGGTAGGAAGAACCCTTTATGCGTTCACGGCAATCCATGCAAATACCCGATCCCAGCCGTCGTTTTTACCCGAGCTTATGTATTACCCATGACTGCAACCTTGATTGTGTGTATTGTTATCAAAAACATGAGGCAAATAAAAAAATGTCTCTTGAAACTGCCAAACAATGCATAGACCGGGTATTTGCCCATGTGCCGAAAAATTTGGAATTTGTTGAACTTTCCTTTATAGGTGGGGAACCGCTGCTTGAATTTGAACTCATAAAAAATATTGTTGAATATACAAACAGGAAAAATTATTCAACTCCATATATTTTCTTTGCATCAACAAATGGGACATTGCTTACCGATGATATGAAGGTATGGATCAGTGCCAATAAAGAGCAACTCTGGCTTGGTTTAAGCCTTGATGGTACAAAAGAAACACACGATCATAACCGCAGTAATTCATTTGACCAGATTGATATTTCTTTTTTTCGGCAAAATTGGCCGGATCAAGGCGTTAAAATGACTCTTTCAGAATTCTCCTTAAGGAATCTTGCAAATGATATTAAATATATTTATTCGTGTGGTTTCAGTAAAATTGAAGGGGTAAATCTGTATGAAGGCAGTTTTAACTGGGATAAGGATGAATATATTAAACTGCTTATTCCGCAATTAACGGAATTAGTATCATTTTATGTTGAAAATGATCATCTTGAACCAAATCAACTAATGAACAAGCAAATTGACCTTTGTGAAACAAACAAAGAGCGTATGAAATTTTGTGGAACAGGAGAAAGTGCCGTATTCTTTGATACGGATGGTAAGTTGTATCCATGCTCCTTTATTACACCTATGACATTTATGCAAAATGAACTTGATGATATTATGAAAATAGATTTTACAAATGTGGAAAATTTTATTGACGAAGAGTGTTACAAAAATTGTTATATTTATTCAATTTGTTCATTTTGTGCCGGTACAAATTATCTGCTAAATAAAACATTTAAACAACGTAATAAAAGTAAATGCAGGATACAAAAATTGGTAATGCTATTTATTGCGGACATGAAAGCAAAACAAATACGAAAAAATCCAAAAATATATGATGAAGAGAAACTTTATTATACTATAGAAGCAATAAAGAAAATTCGTTCATTATATTTAAATGAATTTATTATATTTGAAAATAACTGAAAGCAAAAACCGGCGCATAACGAGACTGTCGGAAAAGTCGGTTTTTGACGTTTTTTCAGAAACGGCTCTATATGCGTATTTCGTAATTTCTTGTATTATAAGGAATTACAAGAACCGTGTTTTGTGGATATTGCCCGAAAATTACCCCCAACGGACTTTTCCGACAGCCTCAACGAGGCTGTTTATGCTTCGCCGCCGATAGGCGGCTCGGGGTTCCGTGTGGCTGGGTCATTTCGCTACGCTCCACTCCCACGGCTCACTCCATTCACATTTTGCCTGCTGTGGTCTTTGCTACGCAAGCCCTTATTCGGGCCGCCAAACCGTCGCAAACAGCCGGAAGGTTATGCGCCATTTTGCCTAAAATTATTTCTGAAATGGATTGACAAAATTATAGAAAAATATTATTATGGAAAAAACGCTGGAGGTTGTATATGGCTTTAATGAGAATTGGTCGGAAAGTAAAAGATTTGGGAATAACGGGGCCTTTTACTCGGTGGTATGATAAAAATACCCGTGAAAAAAGAATCGGAGAAATGCAGGAATACGCAAACGAGGTAAAAAAACATTTGACGGATAATGCACAAGTATTGGAAGTGGCGCCTGGTCCCGGATATTTTTCAATTGAATTGGCAAAAATGGGAAATTATAATATAACTGGAATGGACATCAGCGCTGATTTTGTGGAAATTTGCAAAACAAATGCAAATAGGGAAAATGTTTCAGTCAATTTTCTTCAGGGCAATGTCTCAAAAATGCCTTTTGAAGACAACACATTTAATCTCATTTTTTGCTCTGCGGCGTTCAAGAATTTCAAGGAACCTGTTACGGCATTGCATGAAATGTATCGTGTATTAAAAAACAATGGGATTGTGTTAATAGTTGACATGAACCACGATGTTTCAAAAGAAACGCTGAATGA
>JAISZQ010000042.1 GCA_031269165.1 Spirochaetaceae bacterium | reverse complement strand
AATGGAGTGACTGGAGTTCAGACGTGTGCTCTTCCGATCTCGGGGTCCACCGCAGACGATGCCGGGGACGAAGAAGACGCGGCAACGGACGACGAAGAGGCGGCCGAGGGCGCGGGCGGCTTTTACCGTGAGGATTACCGCACGGGCGGTGCCTACAACACCGGGTATAACGCGGAGCCCACCGCGGACGATGCCGGGGACGAAGAAGACGCGGCAATGGACGGTGAAGAGGCGGATGCCGCCGGGGACACGGGCGGTTTTTATCGTGCGGATTACAGCACGGGCGGTGCCTACAACACCGAGTATAACGCGGGGTCCACCGCAGACGATGTTGCGGACGAAGAAGACGTGGCAACGAACAGCGGGGACGAAGAGGCGGATGCCGCCGGGGACACGGGCGGCTTTTACCGTGCGGATTACAACACGGGTGGTGCTTACAACACCGGGTATGACGCGGACGTTGGACACCGTGAACCGCGTGAAGGTGAAAATGGTTTTTACACGCCGGTATCGGAAGATACCTTAGCGGAGGATCAAGATAAACACAAGGGAAAATATGACAATGAGTAGAATAGTTGGGATAGACCTGGGGACATCCACTTCGGAGATCGCCTGTATTGTTGACGGTTCGCCAAAACTGATTCCTAATTCGTTGGGAAAGCGGATCACCCCGTCGGTGGTGCATATTGGCGAGGACGGTTCGATTCTGGTGGGCGAGGAGGCGGCCGAGTATCTTTTTACCCGCCCCGATTGCACCTTCATGGAGGTGAAGCGGCTCACCGGCAGTGACGAAAAACTCACGGCCCACGGCAAGGAGTACGCGCCTGAAGAGATTCAGGCGATGCTGCTCCGCTATCTCGTCGGTTGCGCGGAAACGTATCTCAACGAAAAAATAGGCCGTGCCGTGATCACGGTGCCGGCCTACTTTACCGATGTCCAGCGGCGGGCGACGGCAAAGGCGGGGGAACGTGCCGGATTGCACGTGGAGCGCATCATCAACGAGCCGACGGCGGCGGCGCTGGACTACGGGCTTTCCAATCTCAAGGAATGCAAGAACGTGCTGGTGTACGACTTGGGCGGCGGCACGCTTGATGTGACGGTGCTGGAACTCTTTGAAGGGGTGATCGACGTGAAGGCCAGTTGCGGCAACAACCGTCTGGGCGGCAAGGATTTTGACGAGATAATCATGCGTCATCTCGCCGATCCGGGGAACGACGAGCGCGCGCTCATGCGCCTCAAGAAGGCCGCCGAGGACTGCAAAATCGCCCTGAGCAACGACGATTATTTCGACGTGTCGTTGCCCTTCCTCCTGACCGGAAAAGACGGGAAGCCTGTTTCGGTGGACAAAACGGTTCGGCGCAAGGAGTTTGAACAATGGGTGGCGGAAAAAGTCGATTCCACGAAGGATCCGATGTTGCGCGCCCTTGCGGATGCGGGGCTCAAACCTGCGGACTTGCAGGTTGTCCTGCTTGTGGGGGGCTCGACCCGGATTCCCCGCATCAAAAAACTGGTTGAGGAGACGCTGGACAAGGTTCCCCGATCGCTTGTCGATCCCGATTTGACGGTGGCGCGGGGTGCCGCGATTCAGGCGGGGCTTTTGGAGGGCAGTATCAACAGCCAAGAACTGGTGTTGACGGACGTATGCCCCTACACGCTGGGAACGGCCCCGCTTTCATCCAACTTCTTTATCAGGCGGCAGATTTTTGACCCGCTCATTCCCCGGAACACCACGATACCCGCCGAAAAAACGAAAATCTATGTACCGGCCGCCGCTTATCAGACGCGGGTGATCATAGACGTGTATCAAGGGGAGTCTTCGGATCCGGAGAACAACCAGCGGCTGGGCGAGGTGCAGGTTTCGGGGATTCCTCCCGCGAAGCACGGCAAGGAAGAGATTGCGGTAACGTTCAGTTATGACGTGAACGGCATCCTTCAGGTAAAGGCGGTCGTGGTTTCCACCGGGAAAGAGGTTTCCGCCGAGATAAGTACCACCGGCTTGAAGGCAAAGCCCGCCATCGATCTGTCAAAATGGGAAAAAGCGCCTGACGCGCGCCCGTTCCGTCCGCTCATACGCAAGGCCGAAAAGTTGATCGCGATGGACATGGATCAAATCGGCGGCCTCGGCATACTTGTACAGCAACTCAAAGAGGCGTTGGTGCTGGGGAACAAGGAACAAGCGGAAACGTTGCGCGAAGAACTGCGCCTGATGGTTGACTTGCTGGAAAAGGTGGACGATCGCCTATGACGCAGAGTGCGGATCTCGCGGGACGGTACTATCGGCTGGGGCTTGCGGCGGCGAAACGGCGTGATGTGAGCCTCGCGCTCCAGTACGCCGAACGCGCCGGTGTGTTGGAATCGCTCTATGGGAACACGTTTGACGCGCCGCCGGATTCCGGCGCGCGGCATCTTGCGGAACTGTGCCGGCATGAACTTGGCGAGGACTCGGCGGTCTTTGAAAACGCGGATCGGGAAAAGATGGAACGGGTGAGCGCCCTTGCCGGAGCAAAAAAGTGGCGGGCGGCGGCGAATGTCGCGAGATCGATTTCTTCCCAGAGTGTGCGTCTTCTTAACATACAGGGCTGCCTCTGGGTCATGGCAAACCGGTATGCTCAGGCGGCGGATTGTTTTACGAAAGCCCTCGCAAAGGATCGCGGAAACCGGCTTGCCGCAGACGCCCTCGTTGAGATAGGCAAACGGCGGATGTATTTCTGGAGGTTCTTTTGACCGTCATAAAAGACAGGGGAAACCATTACGAAACGCTCGGTATCGAAAAAACCGCTCCGGACGAGGAGATAAAACGCGCGTATTACCGTATGGTGCGGCAGTATCAGCCCGACCGTTTTCCCGAAGAATTCAAGAAAATCCGTGCCGCGTATGAAGTCTTAAGCGACCGCGAGCAACGCGCCAAATACGATGAGGTCGGCGAACTGCCCGCTTCCGTGGTACCGCTCCTCCGCGAAGCCGAACGGGAGTTTCGGACCGGTAAAGACAGCAAGGCGTTTGAGATCTATCGGAAAATCTTGAAAAGCCACCCCGATCTGGATGTTATTCGGGAGCGGTATGCGGAGTCCCTTGAACTGCGTGATAAAGATCGCAAGGCCGCCGAAGTGTGGGAAGAACTGTGCGCGAGACATCCCGACCATGTCTCTTATGCAAAAAGTCTATGCAAATGTTATGTTTATCTCGGCTGGAACAAGAAAGCCTGCGCCGTGATGCAGAGGGTGCTTGCGCTGGATGAAACATCCATAGATTCGTGGGTGTTGTTTGTTGTTTGCTCCATCAACAACGCGAAAGATTCCGGCCAAGAGAATACCATCGAAAATGTTATGGAGAAGGCGTTACGGGCGGTAAAGCCGATAAAAACCGACGAATGGAAAAAAGTCCCGCTCTTTGTCCATGCCTTTATGGTGACCGGCCCTAAAAAGTACGACACTTCCGTGGGGTATCTGCGCGAAATTGCCCGCCTGATTCGTGAAAACGGCCGGGAAGGGCAAAACGAGGGAGAACACGCCCTCGAAAAGATGCTGGAAATCCCCGCCGAAGTATTGGGAAAATTCTATCCCGAATTGAAAATAATTGCCGGTTTGCTCTCCGAAACGGTAACCGAGCCGTTTTCGGACGACATGGACGACATAAGACTTCAGTACGAGATCGAACATCTTCCGCGCAAAGGGTTTGCCGAAATTTTCCGTGATCTTTTCCAAGAATTGACCACCGAATTTTCACATAAGGGCGAGAATATCGAGATTGTTGCGATAGAATACGCGCTCTTGAGAGGGAGAATCGTCTATAACCCGCAGATAAAACGCCTCAAGACGGAGTTCCCGGAACTCTACGCGCTCCACAAAACTTTTTTTGACAAGGCGTTGCAATCAGGCGATCCCGACACGATGAGGCGCGAACGCTCAAAGCAACTGGAAAAATACGATCGTCAATTTGGCAACTTCGATGGCGAGGCCCCCCTTGATTTTGACAGTGCTCCCCTCCGCCGCGACCAGCCGAAAGTGGGCCGTAACGACCCCTGTCCCTGCGGGAGCGGCAAAAAATACAAAAAGTGTTGCGGAGCCTAAAGACACCCTCGCCATAATCACACGGAACCACAGACGGTACGGATATGCGGCGCGCTTCGCGCGAATGGAAAATGGAGAATTGAAAATGGATAATGCGCAGGGTACGGAGACCGCCCGCGCCCTTCCAATCATTTTCAATTCGCGCGAAGCGCGCATCATTTTCCATTCTCCATTTCCCCTTTTCAATTCCCCGCAGGGGCTTCCCCTTTCCGCATCTTTCCGCTATGCTGTCCCTATCTTGATTACAGTCAGCGATGTGTCGCTTGCCTACGGCGAGCGGAATTTGTTCAAAGAGGTCAGCCTCAAGTTTACGCCGGGGAATTGTTATGGGGTGATCGGCGCGAATGGGGCGGGAAAATCCACGTTTCTCAAAATTCTTTCTTCCGAGGTCGAGCACGACCGGGGCGAGATTTCTTTCGGGAAAAACGAGCGTATGGCGGTGTTGCAGCAGGACCATTTCGCGTTCGAGGATTTTCGGGTGGTTGACGCGGTGATTTACGGGTATCCGAGGCTCTACGAGATTCGCGCCGAGCGGGAGATGGTCTACGCGAAGGAGGATTTTTCCGAGGCGGACGGCCTTAGGGCGGCGGAGTTGGAGGGGGATTTTGCCGAGTTGGGGGGCTGGGAGGCGGAAGCGGAGGCAGCCCAGTTGCTTGCGGGCTTAGGCATAGACGAGGCCGACCACGAAAAGCGGATGGCGGATCTGCCTGAGTCTTCCAAGGTGCGGGTGTTGCTGGCCCAAGCCCTGTTTGGCGCGCCGGACATTCTGTTGCTCGACGAGCCGACCAACGGGCTTGACCTTGAGTCGATCGCGTGGCTCGAGGACTTTCTCATCGACTTCCCCGGCACGCTCATCGTGGTGTCGCACGACCGGCACTTCCTCAACGCGGTTTCCACCCACATCTGCGACATCGATATGGGCCGGATCACGATGTATTCGGGCAACTACGATTTCTGGTACGAGATGAGCCAGATGTTGCAGCGACAGGCGCGGGAACAACTGAAGAAGCGCGAGGACAAGGCGAAGGAGTTGCGCGAGTTTATTCAGCGTTTCGCGTCCAACGCGGCGAAGTCCCGGCAGGCGACGAGCCGCAAGAAGGTGCTGGAGAAACTCGACCTTGACAACGTGACCGCGACGAGCCGGAAGTTTCCGTATATCGCGTTCAAGGCCGAGCGGGAAATCGGCAACAACGTACTCCGTGTCGAGAAGTTGTGCGCGAGGTCTCCCGATACTGTGCTATTGGAGGATTTTTCCCTCATCGTGAACAAGTCCGACAAGATCGCGTTTGTGGGCGCGGAGCACAACGCGAAGTCCGCGTTTTTTGACATCATCGCGGGTACCGCGAAGGCGTCGGGCGGCGATTTCTACTGGGGACAGACGGTCGGTGTTTCGTACTTTCCCAAAGAGAACGCCGATTTCTTCAAGGGGGACGAGTCCATCGTGGACTGGCTCAGGCAGTTTGCCAAAGACGAGGACGAGACGGCGGTGCGGAGTTTCTTGGGCCGACTCCTCTTTTCGGGCGACGAGGCGCTGAAGCCGGTGAACGTGCTGTCGGGCGGCGAGAAGGTGCGTTGCCTCCTCGCCAAGATGATGCTCTCAGGCGCAAACACGCTGATCCTCGACGAACCGACAAACCACCTCGACCTGGAGGCGATCACCTCGCTCAACAAGGGGCTTGAGGCGTTTCCCGGCGTGGTGCTGTTCAACTCGCACGACCACGAGTTCATCGCGTCGATCGCGACCCGCATCGTCGAGATTATCCCCGGCAAAAGCGGCAATCCCGGCGCGGTGATCGACCGCCAGATGCCCTTCGACGACTACCTCGCCGACAACACGATCAAACAGATCCGGCAGGAAGCCTACCACAAAGCCGAACGCCTCATGATATAGCGGTTCTCCTTAAGAATACTTAAAAAGGGGGACGTCTCCCCCTCGTTCCAGACGGCGCAAAGCCACACGCCGGGTTGGGCTTGTGGCTTTGCGCCGTCTTCCACTACCCCCTCTGCGGGGACAAAACCATGCGGCGCATGGTTTTGTGGGTGCGCCCCAAGTGTCCACGGATGGACGCAAAAAAGAGCGCACCCCGGCCCGGAAGTCCGAAACAGGATGTTGAGGACTGTAGGGCACCCCCGCAACGCCCCCGTATCTCGGCGGGATCAAGGTATGGAGTTTCGGAACAAGCGGGGCGAAACCCCGCCCGAAACTCCAGAAGCAGATGTAGTCTGCGACGGCAACGCCCGCGACCGCTACCCCCTCAGCGGCTACCGATTATACACAAATATGATACAATAGAGGAAAGAGGTAACCCATAGGGAGGGGAATTATGGAAACAATAGATATGAGCAGCCGTTTTCCCGACAAGCGTCTGGGAAAAAG
>JAISZQ010000360.1 GCA_031269165.1 Spirochaetaceae bacterium | reverse complement strand
CATTGTCATTGCGAGGAGGCGGCAACATAGTTGCCGTTAGCGACGAAGCAATCCAGTCGAGGGGCGTTCTCCCCCCGTAGGGGGGCCGAGGGGCGTTCACCGTACGACGCGCCCAAGGGCCTCCACGGCAGGTGGCGGCAGGTGGCCGTCACGACGAAGCAATCCGGCTCGCGTGGGTAAGCCATTGCTGACGGTAGCGTTCAAAAAACGGGAATTCCTCCGCGTCGCAGGGGAGGTATTCGATGTTGACGAGACCGGGATCGAGAGCATCAAGGGCATCGCGCGTTCCAACAGGAGTCGCCATTGCGTTTATTGCCATTATCGCCGTCATCGCCGCGCCGAAAGAGGTTGCCTCGTTCAGATTGGTAAGAAGAGCCTCGTTATCGGGAAGCGCGAATGAGAGCAGCGCGTTGTAGCCCCGGTTCCGGCGGAACCCGCCCTCGGTAAAGACACGGTCGCCGTTCTTCCGGCCGGCACGGTCCAGCGCGGCAAGCGTTTGGATGACGAGCGAGGTGTCAACCAGCGCCCAAAAGCGTTCGGGTTGCCGGATGATTTCCGGGTGGTGGCCGGGCGTGATCTCGGCAAACGGGTAAAACGTCCCTTTTTCGAGAATCCCGGCCCTCGTCTTAGCAAACTGCCCCGATCCCGCGACAATCTCCGGCAAAAGGAAGGTGTCGTTTTCCCTGTGCACGGCATTAAACGCGGCGGGGTCGTAGGGCGGAAACGTCGCGGTACCGTTGATCTCTTGGTAGCGGGTTATATAGGAGTCTAACTCCATGCCGCCCAAGAAAATCGCCGTTTTCACGGGTTTTCGCAACGCGCTCTGGTTGAAAAACACGACGTTCCCGATGTCGCCGGGCTCGTAGTCCAGCGTTTCCCCCGGCTTCATCAGAACGCACCACGTGCCTGTGGAATTGAGGACAAAATCGCCCGCCTTTTCCTTGACAAGATAGGGGAGCAGCGAGGCGTTGGAGTCGTGAATCCCCATTGTTACGATAGTGTCGGGAGAGAGCCCGGTCTCCCGCGCGATCCGGGGCCGGATCACCCCCAGCGTCTCGTAACTGTTCCGGTAGTTCTCGGGCAACAACCCGCGAATCCCCAGTTTGTCCGTTACTCCTGAGTAGACGCCTTTCGCGTGATCCCAGAGATAGGTGTGGCATCCGATAGAGGTCGGCTCCGCGCCGCACACCCCGCTTAGCACATAGCCCCAATACGACGGATAGTTCAGGATGGTCTTCGTCCGCGCGAACTCGTCCGGCAGGTATGTTTGCAGAAAGAAAATCCCCTTCGCGGCGTTGATCATCGCGGAAAATGGCGGGGTGAACGTCGTTCTTTGTAGCGTGTCCCGGCCGCCTACCTTCGTGTAAAACGCCCGATGAAACGCCTCTCCGGGCTCGTGGGTATACAACACGCAGGGAGCGCACACCTCGCCCGCCTCGTCGAGACAGACAAACGTCGCCCCGTGCGTCGTCACGGCAACCGCCTTGATCGGATACATTGCCGCAAACTTCTGCAACTCGCCCAAGAAGAAATCTTTGATCCCCGCAAGGTCGTGAACCTCGAACTCCCGCCCCCCCGCAGACGCTTTGCGCGGCGTGAAATTCTTATGCGTCATGTCAAGCCGTTTCAGCGTGTCGTCAAAGACCGTAACCTTCTTGTTCGTCATGCCGACGTCAAACACCGCAACCGCGTATTCCATAGTGCCCCCTGCATCCGTTTTTCAGGTGTCCTGTTTTATAGTCTTATTATAGAAGATAAGTGGCAAAAAAGGAAGCCCGTAAAATCAGGCTTGCTGAGGCTGTTCCAAAACCCAGCAAAAGGGGGAAAGTCTTCCACTGTCAACAACTTAAGAATTTCGTCCGCGGATTGACGCGGATTTTCACGGATTATACTCCGCTCGATTCGTGTTAATCCGCGAAAATCCGCGGACCTTTCTTTTCTTTTTGCTTAAGTTGTTGACAGGGGGAAGTCTCCCCCTTCGCTACGGACTTGCGTCCTCCGCTATCCCCCTCAGCGGGGGTTTCCCACCCCCGCAACGCCCCCGGATTACCGTAAGGAAAAAACATCGCGGGGTTTTGGAACAGCCTCTGCTGTTAAAAAATTTCTGTTGAACGAATCACAAACGAACGACACCCCTAAAAAATCCCTTGACAGCGTGAAAAAGTTGTTGTATGATTGGTACGTTCATATTATGTGAACGAACACGCGCTATGCATGTTCAGATAAACAGGGGATAACGGAGGGCATAGCCTCCTTCTTATTCTTTATGTATTTTTGGAGGACGAAATGGTTGATTTGAAAGGGTATGAGTTTTGGTTCATCGTGGGGAGTCAGGACCTCTACGGGGAGGAGACGCTGAGGCAGGTGGCGGCGAATGCGCGGGTCATGGCAGAAGACTTGGCGAAGGACGGGCTTCTGCCGGGGACGCTGGTGCTGAAGCCGGTCGCGGTTACGCCGCAGGGGATAAAAAGGCTCTTTGCCGAGGCGAACGCGGCGGAGAATTGCGCGGGGATTATCACGTGGATGCACACGTTTTCGCCGTCGAAGATGTGGATTCAGGGGCTTGCGCTGAACGCGAAGCCCATGTTGCATCTGCACACGCAGTTTAACCGCGATATTCCCTGGGATTCGATTGATATGGACTTCATGAACCTGAACCAGTCGGCCCACGGGGATCGGGAACACGGCCATATCTATGCCCGTATGCGGTTGCCGCGCAAGGTCGTCGCGGGGTTTTGGCGGGACGGGGAGGTCAGGCGGAGGATCGGGGTCTGGATGCGGGCCGCCGCCGCCCGGCTTGACGGGGAACGTTCCGTGGTGATGCGTATCGGCGACAATATGCGGGAAGTGGCCGTCACCGAGGGGGACAAGGTTGAGGCGCAGGTCAAATTCGGCTGGCAGGTGAACACGTGGGGCGTGGGAGACCTTGCAGCCCGGTACGCGCAGGTGGACGAAGCGGCGGCGGCGCGGCTTGTCGAAGAGTACGAGGCGGCCTACACGTTTGCGCCGGACTTGAAGACAGACGGCCCCGGACGGCGGGCGGTTCTCGAACAGGCGAAGATCGAGATCGCGCTCAAGGGGATGCTGGAGGCCGAGGGTGCGGGCGCGTTTACCACGACGTTCCAAGACTTGCACGGGTTGCCCCAGCTTCCCGGCCTTGCGGCGCAACGGCTCATGGAACAGGGCTATGGGTTCGGCGCGGAGGGCGACTGGAAGCAGTCCATGTTGCTCCATGCGGCAAAGGTCATGGCGGCGGGGCTCCGAGGCGGTGTTTCTTTTATGGAAGATTATACCTACCACTTTGAGCCGGGGCACGAGGCGGCACTCGGCGCTCATATGCTGGAGGTGTGCCCTTCGATTGCCGACGGGAAGCCGCGTGTCGAGGTGCATCCGCTGGGGATCGGCGGGAAAGCGCCGCCCGCCCGCATGGTGTTTGACGCCGCGCCGGGACCCGCAGTGCTTGCCACGCTCGTTGATCTGGGCGACCGGTTCCGCATGATCGTCAACGAAGTGGAAGGGATCCGCATAGAGCACCCGATGCCCAAGTTGCCGGTTGCCCGCGCGCTCTGGAAGCCCTATCCGTCGTTGGCCGCCGCCGCCGAGTCGTGGATACTCGCCGGGGGAACCCATCACTCGGTATACGCTCAGGCCCTCACTCAGGAGTTCTTCCGCGATTGGGCCGAGATGACGGACATCGAGTTCGTGCTTATCGACAAGGACACAAGGCCCGACCGCCTTCGCGACGAATTGCGCTGGACGGAAGGTTTCAGGCGCTAACGCGCGTTTCGCGCAATAGGTACGTATACGTACCAGCCCTTAGGTACGTATGCGTACCAGCCCCTAGGTACGGATGCGTACCAGGCTTAGATACCGGTGGGGGCTTCGCTGGGGCGGGTGTCATTGCGAGGGCGTAGTCCGAAGCAATCCAGACGGGGGGCGTGCTCCCTGGATTGCCGCGCCCGCTCTAATGAGCGGCTCGCTCGCAATGACGGGGGAACCATTGTCATTGCGAACCCGAAGGGTGAAGCAATCCAGAGGAGAAGGCCGTCACGCTGGATTGCCGCGCCCGCTCTAATGAGCGGCTCGCTCGCAATGACGATGGATAATTGACAATTGACAATGATATGAGGAGCAATCAGATGAGCGAATACAAAGCGTTGAAAGAAGAGGCGTTCGAGGCGAACCGGGAGATCCCCCGGCATAACTTGGCGATTTACACGTGGGGGAACGTGTCGGCGTTTGACGGGGGCAAGGGGGTCTTTGCGATAAAGCCCTCCGGCGTTGCGTACGAGGCGTTGACACCCGAATCGATGGTGGTTGTCGGCTTGGATGGGGCCGTGGTCGAGGGGGCGTTGAAGCCGTCTTCGGACATGGAGACGCACCGGGTCTTGTATGCGGCCTTCCCCGGCATCGGCGGCATAACGCACACCCATGCGGCGTTTTCCACGGCTTGGGCGCAGGCGCGGCGTTCCGTTCCGGTCCTCGGTACGACCCATGCGGATTACGCTGCCGGGGAAATTCCCTGTACGGCCTTTATGGACGAGGCGGCGGTCAAGAGGGACTACGAGCGGGAGACGGGCAATCTCATCGTCGCGGCGTTTGCAGAACGCGGTCTTGATTACCACGATGTTCCGATGGTCTTGGTCGCGGGCCACGGCCCATTCACATGGGGCAAAAGCGCGGCAGAATCGGTCTACCACGCCGTTACGCTTGAGGAGATCTGCAAAATCGCCCTCTACACTGCCGCGCTGAACCCCTTGTCGCTGGAAGCCCTGCCCGCCCACATCATGCGCAAGCACTGGGAACGGAAGCACGGAAAAGGCGCGTATTACGGGCAGAGGTGAGCGCGGATAAACGCATAGCAATTTTGAGAACCACGAACCATAACGGCATAGCCGCACCAACACGAACGGAAGACGGTACCTGCAAAACAGCGTTGTCTGTTCGTGAGGTTGCGGGCCAAAAGCCTGTTGGTTACATTTTATGCTATACGAGGCTGTTCCAAAACCCTGCGGGACGCAAGCCTCCGCCGTGATTCGGGGGCGTTACGGGGGTCTCCCTACAGCCCTCAGCGTCCTGCTTCGGACCTCCGGGCCGGGGCGTACTCAGTAATGCGTCCGTCCGTGGACGCTTGGGGTACGCCCACAAAACCATGCACCGCATGGTTTTGTCCCCGTTGAAGGGGGTAGCGGAGGGCGGCTCAAATTTTGAGCTTAGCCCGGAGCGAGGGGGAAGGCTTTCCCCTTTATAGCGGGGTTTTGGAACAGGCTCATACGTTTATCACGGGCATTGCCTGACGCGGTATTTTTGAAAAAAGCGGAAAAAACCACAAAAAAATCACTTTTTCTCGCCCAAAATTAAAGCATTCCGGCCGGTAACCGCATAGTATATGCGGAGGCTATTATGAAGAAAACATCGGTTTTTTCCCTTTTTGTTGTTGTGCTCGTGTGTGCCTGTTCGTTTGAGGCGGCGGTACCCAAATATGTGGGTAACGCGGGGTCGCCGCCTGAATTGCTTGAGGTACGCGTGTCGTCTTCGTCCGAGGTGAACTTTCTGTTTTCCGAACCGGTCAGTGTCGTGTCCGTAACCTTTGATCCACCTGCCGGGTTGCTGGATCCGGCAAGCGGCGAAACGGTCAGCGTCCAGCTTGACGCGCCCTATGCCGTCGGAACGAAGGTAACCGCCGACATACTGGTACGCAACGGCGAGGGCAGTACGCTTGAAGCGGTTTTGACCTTTGCCGCGTTTAACGACCGCGTCCCGGTTTTTCGGATCACCGAGATGCGTACCGAAATGTCCAAACCGCGTGTCGAGTTTATCGAATTGAAGATGTTGACCGCCGGTAATCTTGCCGGGGTACGTCTCTTCATCGCAAGCAACGGAACGGGCCGGCCGGTTTATGAATTCCCGGCGGTTGAGGTGAGCGCGGGCGAATATGTGGTGCTCCATCCGCGCAACCCTGACTACATCAACGGCGTTGATGAGACGGGCGATGATCTGGCCCGGTCAACGGCGGATGACGCGAAAGCGCAAGCCGATTGCCCGCAGAATGTCCGCGATCTCTGGTTTCCCGATAACAAAGAGGCACTGCGTAAGAGCGACGCGGTTTATTTTATGGATCAAATGGACGCTATTATCGACGCGGTTGTTTTCTGCGACAAAGCCAAAGAAATCGAGAAGTGGAGCGGCAATCCCCACTTCATAAACGCGATGGAGATTCTTACTGCCACAGGCGCATGGAACGGAGGAAACGGCGGTTCCGGTATTGACGGCGTGTTTGATTCAAGCGGCACATCGCCCACCAATACGATATGCCGTCGGGAAAACGCCTCCGATACCAACACCGCCACGGATTGGTACAAGAGCGGATCGGGGAAAGCGTCGCCGGGAAAGCCAAACGCGCTTCCTTAGTTGCCGTGATTTCGTTAAACCGCTATGCTGATGGTATGTATACTCGATTACCCGTGCCGCAACCGATCCTCGATTTTATCGGCGAGGGTTCCTTTTTTCTCGTTGCCGGGCATCGGGAACCGGACGGCGATTGTGCGGGAAGCCAGCTTGCCCTGGGGGCATTACTGGAACGGCTTGGCAAGGACGTGACGCTCATATCGGCAGGGCCGTGGGATCGCGCCGAGATCGCTCCTTTTCGGGAACGGTTCAAAGACACGGTTGACGGGCACGACAGGCAGAACACGCGGCTCATCGTCGTTGACTGCTCCACGCTGGAACGGGTCGGCAAACGGGAGTCCGCGCTTCTGGCCGCGCTTGCGGAATTTCCCACGGCGTTTATCGACCATCACAAAACGGCCGACCGTACCGGGTTGTGTTATATTAACCCGACCGCGCCGGCATCGGCGGCCTTGGTGCTTGCGTTGTGGGAAGCGTTCGGACAGCCGCTCACGCAGGAAGCCGCCGCGTATTTGCTGTTTGGCCTTTCTACCGACACAGGATTCTTCCGGCACCTTGACGCGGATGCGGAAACGCTTGCGGACGCGCAAAAACTCGCGGCGGCCGGAGCGAGCCTCAAAAAAACCTTCGCGGCGATCAATGGCGGCCGGACGCTCAACTCGCGGAAACTCTTAGGCACCGTTCTTGCCAAAGCGGAAAGTTACTATGACGGCCGTCTCGTCGTTTGCACCGAAGAACGGGAAGAAACCGAGCGTTTTGGGCGGGAAAACCGCGACTCGGATATGCTCTACCAGCTTTTGCAATCCGTTGGCGGCGTTGAAGCGATCGTTGTGGTGCGGCAAGACACGCCGGAAAAATGCGTGATAGGGTTTCGTTCAAAAGATGCCGTTGACGTTTCGGCAATCGCGGCGGCTTTTGGCGGCGGCGGTCACAAAAATGCGGCGGGCGCGAGCGTGGAAGGGGTCATTTCCGAACTCAAAGCGCAGGTCATAGAACAGTTTTATGTACCGTTTGGCAGATAGATTTTGGCAACATTCAAGAGAAATGGTATCGGAGGTTGTTTCAAAACCCCGCAATGCCCTTGACTGCCGCATCCCGCCGCGTTCACAGCGTCTTGAGCACGTCCCCGATGGCGTTAAGCAGCGCGTCCATGGCGGCGGTTGTCGTTGAGTACCCCTGGGAGAGCCGCACGCCTTCCAACCGCTGTTTTTCGCCCACCCCGACGGCGGCCAGCACGGGACGCTCAACTTTGGTCGCGGAACAGGCCGAGCCCGTGGATATGCAGAAGCCTTTTTCGTCGAGAGCCCGCGCAAAGACTTCGCCGGGGATGCCGTCAAAGGAGGCTTGGATAATATAGGGGGAAAAGGCGGGGCCTTCAACGCGGGAGGCGGGGAGGAGGCGGGCGCGGTCAAACGAGGTGATGCCGTCCCGCAGACGGGCCATCCTCGCGGCGGCCTCGGCATGGTATCTCGCGCAGGGTTCCGGCGCGGCGTATTTTTCGAGGGCGGCGGCAAAAGAGAGGGCCCCGGCGACATTCTCCGTTCCTGGCCGTAACCCCGCTTCCTGCCCGCCGCCCAAGTAGGGCGGAATGAGGGGCTTTCGCAGGTAGAGTATCCCGACGCCGCGCGGGCCGCAGATCTTGTGGGCGGCAAACGACGCGCTGTCGACATCCCAGTCTTTCACCGCGACCGGGACTTTTCCCAGGGCCTGTACGCAGTCAACGTGAATGTGGACGGGCCGTTCACTGTGGGCGCGTATCCACGAGACCAGCCCGGCAATGTCGTTCACCGAGCCCAGTTCGTTGTTTACCGCCATCACGGTTACCAATGCGGGCGGCTTCCCGGCGGCAAACGCCTTTTCCAGCGTGGCAACGGACACCCGCCCGTCCCCTTCGACGGCGATCTCGCGTACATCCATGCCGTAGTGCCGCAGAAGGTGGCAGTTCTCCTGTACCGAGGAATGTTCCACGGCGGAATAGAGGATCGCGCCTGTGCCGCCCGACTCCAGCTTGCGCCGCAAAAACGAGTGGAGGACAATCGTGTTCGCCTCCGTACCACATCCGGTAAAATACACATGACACGGCTCGACCCCCAGCACAAGAGCGCACCGGTTCCGCGCGTTTTCGTAGGCCGCCTTAGCCTCCCGGCCCGCCGCGTGTTTCGACGAGGGGTTGCCGTAAGGGGCCGTCGCCAATAATTCCGGGTCGGCAATGGCCGTCGCCGCCCAGTCAAAATAGTGCGTCATCATGGGTGCAGACTATCATTTTTCCAAACTTTTTGATAGACTTATCGAAATTGAGGCTTGGAGGTTCGTCAATGAAATTGTCTGTCCGCATATCGCTTTTAATTAGTGTCCTTGTTCTTTCCCTTACGGTGGCGATTGGGCTTACGGCGTTTATCGTGTCTTCGAGCATCATTGAAGACACGGCGCGGGAATCGCTGGAAAACCAGGCGGCATTGGGCGCCGATCTGGTTACGGCGAGTGTTGACGCCCAACTGCGGATCTTGCAGGAGTTTGCCGTCCGCGCCGAGATGCGCGCGATGGATATGGAGAACCTGCGGAACCTCAACACTTCCTTTGGGGATAGTATTGACCGTACCGGGTTTCTGGATGTGGCGGTGGTTACCCCCGACGGCACCGCCCGTTATTATAAAGACCAGACAAGCGCGTTCCTCGGCGACCGCGACTATGTGAAGAGCGCTTTTACCGGGAAGTTGAGTGTGTCCGACGTACTGATCAGCCGGGTGACGGGGCAGCCGGTGCTGATGTTCGCCGTGCCGATACAAAACGAGACGGGCACCGTTGTCGGCGTACTTGTCGGGCGGAGGGACGGCAACGCGCTCACGGACATCGTCAAAAACGTAACCTTCGGCGAGTCAGGCTATGCGTATATGGTAAACGGCAACGGCACGTTTGTTTCACACCGGGACAGCGAGCTTGTTACCACACAGTACAACCCGATTGAAGCGGCCAAAACCGACCCCGAAGCGGCCTCCCTCGCCCGCGCGGTGGAGGATGTCCTCAAAACCGAAACCGGCTTTCTCCGCTACACCTTTAACAATCGGGACACCTATGCGTCCTTCGTGCCGGTGGAGGGTTTTTCTTGGAAGTTTATCGTGACGGTTGAACGGGGCGCGTTACTCGCGGGCATCTCCCGGCTCACCATGCTTATCGGCGGGGCGGGGCTGGTGCTCCTCCTTATCGGTATCGTCGTGGCTATTCTCATTGGACGCTCGGTCTCAAAGCCCCTTAACTTTTCCGCGCGGGCGTTGAAGGACATATCGGAGGGGGAGGGCGACCTTACCCGGCGGCTGGACATCAAGTCCAAAGACGAGATTGGCGACCTTGCCCGCTATTTCAACAAAATGGTTGCCAAGATCGAGGAACTGATCATCCTTATCAAGGGACGCTCGCTTACCCTGCGGCAGATTAGCAACGGGCTCAACGAACAGATGGCGCTCACGGCGGCCTCCATCAAGGACATCAACGACGCGGTGGTCAACGTCAACGCGCGGGTGAAAGAACAGAGCGAGTCGGTCGGCACGTCAATCGTTGCGATGTCCCTCGTCTCCGAAAACATCGACAGCCTTGATGAAGAGGTGGTGCAACAGGCAAAGAGTGTGGAAGAGTCGTCTTCTGCCGTCACGAAGATGCTCGAGAGCATCCGGCTGGTGACCGACACGCTGGTCGCAAACGGGGCCAATGTGAAACGCCTCATGGAAGCGTCTGAAGTCGGGCGCAACCGGCTTGCCGATGTCGTCGCGGACATTCAGGGGATCGCCCGCGAGTCCGAGGGCCTTTTGGAGATCAACGCGGTGATGGAAAACGTCGCCAGCCAGACGAACCTCCTGTCGATGAACGCCGCGATTGAGGCCGCCCACGCCGGGGAATCGGGCAGAGGCTTTGCCGTCGTCGCCGGAGAGATCCGTAAACTTGCCGCATCCTCTGCGGAGCAGTCGAAAACCATTGCCGCCGTGTTGCAAAAGATCAAGTCGTCGATTGACAAAATCACGCTGTCCACCGACTCGGTCTCGTCCGAATTCGAGTCCATCGACGGCGGCATCAAAACGGTTGCCCGGCAGGAGGAATCGATTCGCGGCGCAATGGAAGAGCAGGGTGAGGGTAGCCGCCTCATTCTTGAAGAGATAGGCCGTCTCAAAGAGATCACCACGCTGGTCAAAGAGGGCACCTCACAGATGCTTGAAAAGAGCAAGTCGGTCATCAAGGAGAGCAAGAATCTTGAAGGACTCTCCGCCGAGATCAAATTCAGCATGGACGAGATGGCGGCCGGCGCGGGCAGCATCATCAGTTCTGTGCGCGATATGAACACGGCCGGGGGGATAAACAAGGAAAACATCGACACCCTCGTGGAAGAGGTGAGCCGTTTCAAAGTTTCGAAAGCCCCGGTGGTTGCGGGAACCGCCACACCCGATTATGTGTGGGACGAGACCTTTGCCACCGGAAACAAAACCATAGACCGCCAGCACAAGACGCTGTTTGACGCGCTCAATCGGTTGCTTGCCGCGATGCGGGCGGGGGAAGCGGGCGGCAAACTGAAAGAGGCCATCGACTTCCTCAACGACTACACGATCAAACATTTTTTTGACGAAGAACAGATCCAGCAACAGGCCCGCTACCCCGGCTATCCCGAACACCACCGGATGCACGAGGACTTTAAGGCGACGGTGCAGAAACTGGCCCGCCAACTCATCCTGAAAGGCCCCGAAGAAGACCTCATCGACGAGGTCCGCAAAAGACTGGGCGAATGGCTCGTGACCCACATCAAGGGTCAGGACATCAAACTCGGCGCGTATCTTGCAAAGCGCGCGGTTCGCGCGAATTGAAAATGGCCCCGCAGGGGCTTTCTGCGGGCGCGTCGTGTGGGGAACGGGCAACGACCCCCCTTCGGGGGCGTGAATGCGGTGGGTATCGTCATTGCGAGCGAAGCGAAGCAATCCAGGGTGACGGCCTTCTTCGTCTAGATTGCTTCGGGCTCCGCCCTCGCAATGACGATGGCCGCCACGTGGGACACCGCCCGTCATTGCGAGCCCGCCGCTTGTCATTGCGAGCGAAGCGCGGCAATCCAGGGAGAACGCCCCTCGTCTGGATTGCTTCCTCGCTTCGCTCCTCGCAATGACAATGGTTCCCGCGTCATTGCGGGCGAGCCCCCTCGTCATTGCGGGCCGGGCCCTCCGTCATTGCGGGCAAGCCCCCTCCGTCATTGCGAGCGAAGCGCGGCAATCCAGGGAGAACGTCCCCCGTCTGGATTGCTTCGCCGCTTCGCGTCTTGCAATGACGATGCCCCATCATTGCGGCAAGCCCCCTCGTCATTGCGAGCGAAGCGAAGCAATCTAGAGGGAGAACGCCCCTCGTCTAGATTGCTTCGTCGCTTCGCTCCTCGCAATGACGGTGCCGCCTCGTCATTGCGCCCGTCACCCACCCGTCATTGCGAGCGAAGCGCGGCAATCCAGTCGAAAAGCCTTCTGCCCCAGAATGGGGCCCGATGCCCGTTCATGCCACAACCCGCCCAAGGGCCTCCACGGCAGGTGGGGCAGGGGGCGCTATGCGCTTAGGGCTTGGGCGGTGGCGAGAAGGGCCTCCCACTGGGCGTCCATAGACCGGATGAGCGCGATCTGGTTGCGGCACCGGTCGAGGTTGTGACCGGGCCGGGCGGTGTGGTAGTAGTGGTCGCCTTCCAGATAGTCCGTGAGAAACCGCAAGGCCATGATCTGGGTGATGTTGCGGCCCGCCTCGGCAAGGAGTGCCGTTTCGGCCGGGGTGAGAAAGTCAAGCGCCTCCGACAGGTACCCTTCGAGAAGGGCCTGGAAAAAGGCCGGGTCGAAGACGACTTTCGCAAGGTCGCGCTCGTCTTCCTCGGCACGAGAGGCCGCCGTACGAATGAGGTCGCCCAGATCGAAGAGACTGGTTCCCGGCATCACCGTGTCAAGATCGGCCACGCAGAGGACGCGGTTGTCGGCATTGTCGATGAGGATGTTGTTCATCTTGGTGTCGTTGTGACAGATCCGTTCAGGAATGCGTCCTTCCCGTAACGCCCGAATCAGCATCGCGCCCCGCTCCTCGTTTTCTTGCATAAAGGTGATTTCCGCTGCCGCTTTTTCCGCCCGGCTATCCGGCCGGCTCTCCGTGTCCTCGGCCCGGTTTGCGAAGTCTGAACGCAGGGCCTCGTGGAAGCGGCGGTAGCGGCTTTCCATGTCGTGGAAATGCGGGATGGTCTCGTGAAGCCGCCCGCCGTGCAGATCGGTGAGTTGTTTCTGGAAATTGCCGATGCTCGCGCCGAGAAAACGCGCCTCTTCCGGGGACGCGGCCACGTCCAGGCTGTGCGTGTTCTCGATGAAAAGATACGTGCGCCACCAGCCGCCCTGCGCGTCCCGGACCCAGGGTTTTCCCTCCCGGCTGGGAACGACCGTCAGCACCCGGCGGCTCCATCCGGCGGTTCCGGCGGCGGCAAGTTTGTCCGCGATGTGGCGGGTAACCCGCAGAATATTCTCCATCACTTCGTCCGGGCGGGTAAAGACCGCGTGGTTGATTCGCTGGTGGAGGTAACGCACGGTCGTCCCCGCCTGATTCCACCGGGACCTATAGGTGTCGTTGATATGGCCCTGCCCGTAGGGCACGACGTCCTCAAACTCCCCGTGAATGGAAAATTGGCCGATGATATTCTTCATACGACGAGTATCGCCCATTACAACACCCCGTACCCCGCGCTTTCAGGCAATGTCCTGCGGGTGAGTTCCTTGAACAAGGCGCGGGCGTCCTCGCGCTCAAGCGGGCGCACCTGCGGGTCGTTGAGGAACACGCGGAATGCCTGTTCGAGGTCGCGGGCAAACGCCGCTTCCACGATGCCTTCCTGGTTTTCGACGTGCTGGAGAACGAGATTGCGTAACGGATTGGGCATCCCCCCGGTGATGACCGGCTGTACGTTGTCGCGGCTGAAAAAAGCGTTCGTCTCGACAACGGCATCCGGCGGGAAGAGCGGCATCTGGCCCCGGTTGGGCAGGTTTACGTTGGTCACAAAGCCGCCGAGCCCTAAAAGCGCCTTGATCTGGCGGATGCCCTCTTCGCCTGAGTTTTCCGGCACCAGCGTTTCTCTCCCGTCGCGGTAGGCTTTGCTCTGTTTTTTCAAACGGTCCCGCTGTTCAATGCGCCACGAGACGGGGGTGAGGCTAAATTTCCAACTCTGTGCAAGCGAGGGCGTTTTGAGATACCATGAGGGCGGGCAAAACTCGGCCAAGTGCCGGTCTCCGGCGGCAGCTATGAGGCCGTAGCGGTGGAAAAGGTCGATCTTGACCCGCTCCGCCGACGTGAAGAAACTGTTGAGCCAGCCGTCATCACCGCCTTCCGTCCAACCCGTTTCGGCGCAGTCTTCAGCAAACGCCGCATACACCGGGAAAAGGTCGAGCGCGCCAAACGAAGCGTAGTCGATCCAGGTGAAATGGTTGATCCCCACGACGCTCGTAACGATGTCTTCGCGCTTCACCTCGTCTTCCCGCGCAATCCCCTGCTTCACGATGATGCTCTTGAGCAGCTTCTGCGTGCCAAACACCTCGTGGCAACAGCCGAACGCCTTGATCTGGGGAAACGCCTTGTACAGCGTGCGGGTACAGACCGTCATTGGGTTGGTGTAGTTGAGTACCCATGCGCCGGGCGCGTATTTCTTGACCGCCGCGCCGATTTCCTCGAACAGCGGGATCGTCCGCAAGGCGCGGGAGAGTCCGCCCGCCCCCACCGTATCGCCGACCGACTGGTAAATCCCATACTTCTCAGGCGCGTGAACGTCCACCGCCATTTCCTCGAAATCGCCGGGCAGAATGGAAATGAACACAAAATCCGCCCCGGACAACGCCTTCTCAAGGGACGGCTCGGCAACAAACCGCCACCTGCCCGGATTATGAGTCTCCATCACCTTGTTACCCAGCGCCTCGTTCGCCCGCGCCGCCTCGGGATCAATGTCATAGAGATAGATCGTCCCCGCGATCTCCTTCTCAAACGCGAGGTCCTTCATAAAGACCCACGCCCAGTTCCGCGACCCGCCGCCAATATAACAAATCTTTAACGTTTCAGGATTAGCCATACATACCCCTTTGCCGGTTATTCCAGCCCGCTCGTATCGGAAAAGCATATCACAGATACCGGAAACTTACCAGCGTGATGATACTATAGTGATTCTCCTTTATAACACCAAACACCAAAGTGCCGGGGGTGTTGCGGGCGAGCTCGCTTTCCGAAATGCCACACCTTGATTCCGCCGAGATACGGGGGCGTTGCGGGGGGCTCCCTACAGTCCTCAACATCCTGTTTCGGACTTCCGGGCCGGGGCGT
>JAISZQ010000301.1 GCA_031269165.1 Spirochaetaceae bacterium | reverse complement strand
CCCTTAAACAATTTTTGGTACCCCTCGATTAAAATTATCGCAAAGCAAAAGATGCCGGACGGCCGGTGTAAAAAAATTTACGGCAAGCCGAAAACCCCCTTCCAGCGCCTGTTAGACTCGCCTGACTTGAGCGATGAAATCAAGGACGCCCTGCGGAAACAGGCAGCCCTCGTTAATCCGGTGGAGACGAAACCCGCCCTCTTCGAGGCTCTTGCCAAACTTGAAAACTTGGGTAAACTAAAGGAGCACGCTTCTTAATTGAGACAGAAAAGAAACGCCCTGGGCTTGGATTTTTTATTTAACGTACCTGCATTTCAGTTAGATTTTATTTCGATGTACTACGGAGGGCTCTTTCTGAAACATGATGGTTTTGAGAAAAAACTCACTGAGTTTTGGGCGAAATCTCACTGACATTTTGATAAGAACTCAGTGAGTTTTAACTTTGCGGATTTGTCCCGTCAAGGCGCGTAAGTTTGCCGGGGATATATCCCTGTCCCAGAAGCAACTTATTCGACAGCCTCGTTATGCGAAGGTCTATTTTATATAATACTTTCTAAATATTCATATAATATTCCTAAATTTAAAACACCAATACGTTCCAACCAATTAATAATAATATATAATAAGATAAATATAATAATAATGCCAATCAAATTAAATATTCTCTTTATTGGCGACTTTTTCTTTTTTATTATCATTTCCTTATAATAATTATTATTATTTGAATAATTATTATTTGCAGATATTGTTTTAAATATAGTTTCATTTGTAACTGTATTCGGTTTATATCCATCGCTGTGTTTTGAGATATATTCATAAAAGGTTAATGTTAATGAATGTTCTATTTCAATATTCTTAAACGGCAGTATGATCTGTAAACTCGAACTGATAATATAAATATATTTCAATTTATTTATATTATTTGAAAAAACAGATACAGCATTTAATTCTTTATTGTTTATTAATCCATGTCCTTTTACGATGATTTCAGTATTTTCTTCTTTAATTTTCATATAGGCATCTTTCATGTGCCAATATATGTTGTTATCTGTAAAAACAATAATTTCTTGTAAATTATGCCATTGTGAGTCGTCTATAATGTTTTTTATTTTTTCTTCTTGCGGAATCTGACAAATTTCTTTAATTTGTCGCTCTAAACTTTCATTAATATTTACTATAATTCGTTCTTTGTGTTTTTGATTAAAGAGAGCCATGTCTTTTAGATAACTAAGTATTTTCTTAAGGTAATTTGCCACCATAATATACCATCTCCTCATGATATTTACATTATATATCTTTGACAAAATATTGTCAATAGACTTTTGAATAAAAATTCAACATAGTTCCAGTATACACGAACTTTTTTGTCCTGTCAAGCGGTATGTTTAACTATTTCTTGGTGAAATTTATGGCGTGTTGAGAGTGCGGCGTATGCGGAGGGTGGACGCCGGGTTCGGAATGTTGCCGCACACGTTGTCATAAAGAACCGATCGCGCTGAGGGTCAGATTCAGGGTTGAGGCGGCGTATCCCCACGTCAAGACGGTTATTCAGATGAGGTCGTTCCAAAACCATGCGTGGTTAGCGCATAGTCAATTCGTTTTGGAACAGGCTCCTTTATCAATTCCCCAAAGGGGTGGCAACCCACGGGAATTCTTCGCCGCCTTCCAACCAGTCCACGAATTGGCGGGCGGTGCGGGGCGAGCGGCCGTTGAACCAGCGTTCCCAGCGCAAGGCGTTGTCGCGGAAGGTTTGCAACTCGGCATCGGAGACGGTCAACGGGTTGAGGAGGCCCCGTTCCTCCGCGATGAACTCGGCGATTTTCAAGAAGGCGTCCTGGTCGGGCGCGGTGAACACCACGGTAACACCGAAACGGTCGGAGAGGGATAGTTGTTCCTGCATCGTGTCGAAGGCGCGGACATCGGCCTCCGAGCCCGTTGCGATGCCGCCGCCCGCCGGACGGTCGGCAAACTTCTCCTTGACGAGGTGCCGACGATTGCTGGTCGCGTAGACCACGATGTTGGCCGGGCGGGCCTCCACGCCGCCTTCGAGCAACCCTTTGAGGTGGGTGAACGAGTCACCCTGCGCCTCAAACGAGAGGTCGTCGATGAAGAGGATGAACTTGAGCGGCTGATGTTGCAGGCGCGCGGTTATTGCGGGGAGATCGGCGAGATGCGCCTTCGACACCTCGACGATACGCAGCCCGCTTTTCGCAAACGTGTTGGCAACCGCCTTCACCGTCGCCGACTTCCCCGTTCCCCGGTCGCCGTAGAGCAAAATGTTATTCGCCGCCCGGCCTTCGAGGAACCGCTTCGTGTTCGAGACGACCACCTGCCGCTGGTCCTCAAACAGCGTGAGATCGGAAAGGGTAACCGGATCGGGATGCGTCGCCGCCCGAAACGCCGCGCCATCCCACACAAAGGCGTGGTGTTGCGCAAAAACCCCGGTGCCGTTTTTCCGCAAGAAGGCCGTGTATACGGCAAACCGCTTGCCCCAGTCCTCGCCGAAGGGAAAGACCGCATTGGGGCCGCCTCCCTCGCTTTTCCCGAAAAGCAGGTGCGCGGCCTTCGGCATCTCCCCGATTTGGGCGATCAGAGACCCATCAAGGCGCGCGATGCGAGAGAGTGCCGACAACTCATTTTTTGCCAGCGCAACAAGCACCGGGGGCAGTTCCGCGTCATCATTCGTTTGCGCGGCGGCGCGGGTAAACGGGTTGTCGTCGTAGAGCACAAGGTTGGCAAGCGCGTCCGCGAAACAGTAATTGCTTTCGGCATTGAGATTGAAATCGAGAAAATTGACAACGGCCTCGACAAACGCCGCCCCGTCTTCAGCAAGCAAGGCCCGGATCATCGGGTGCCGCTTGATGTTGGCAAAGACGGCGAGATACCGTGCGTCGCGGATAAGCCTGGCAAGCGGCTCCTCTTGTTCCGGCTGTTCGAGCCGTCCGGTCTGCCTCAAAAACAATCCTTCGTTCATGATCCTTTATCCTTTGAGCCTGTTCCAAAACACAAGCGAATTTTTCACAGGGTGAACTATCACCGGGGGGCACGCTTTGCGCGAATTGAAAAGGGTAAATGGATAATGGAAAATGTTGTGTTTTGGAGACAGCACGTTCCCTTCCTGTCATTATCCATTTTCAATTTTCCATTATCCATTCGCGCGAAGCGCGTCCCCCCGCAATGCGGCGATCTGGCGGCGCACCTCGTCCGGCGCGGGGCCGCCCGGCAGGTTCCGCGCCTCCACACAGGCGCGGGGGGTGATTTTGGCAAAGATGTCCGCCTCGATCAACGCGCTGTGTTGCTGCACATCCGCAAGGCCCGCCTCGCCGATGCTCTTCAAGCCTTTATCAATGCAATCCCGCACGATGTGGGCGGCGCACTCATGCGCGGTGCGGAAGGGCATCCCCTTCTTCACGAGGTATTCGGCCACGTCGGTCGCCTCCAGAAAGCCGCCCGCACAGGACGCTTCCATCTTTGCCTTGTTGAACACCGCCGCGCCCATAAACCCGGCGAAGACGCGCAGGTTTGCCAAAACCGTGTCGAGGCTGTCGAAAAGCGCCTCCTTGTCCTCCTGCAAGTCCTTGTTGTAGGCGTAGGGGAGGCCCTTCATCACGGTGAGCAACGCGACGAGGTTCCCGTTCACGCGGCCCGTCTTTCCCCGTACGAGTTCGGCAAAATCGGGATTCTTCTTCTGCGGCATGATGGACGAGCCGGTACTCCACTTCTCGCCCAGATCGACAAAGCCCCACTCCTCGCTGGCCCAGAGGCACACGTCCTCGCAAAACCGGGAAAGGTGGGTCTGCGTGATGGCGCAGGCGGCGGCAAGTTCAAGCGCGAAATCCCGGTCGGCAACGGCGTCCATCGCGTTCAACGCAGGCCGCGCAAAGCCGAGGTCCCGCGCCACCACCTCCCGGTCGAGGGGCAACGTCGTTCCGGCCAGTGCCCCGGAACCGAGCGGGCACTCGTTCAGCCGGGTAAGCGCGTCGGAAAAACGCCCCCGGTCACGGCTCAATGCGGCCGCCCACGCGACAAGCGCATACCCCAGCGTCACCGGCTGGGCGCGTTGCAAGTGGGTGAACCCCGCCGTGAGGGTCTCGGCGTGTTCCTCGGCACGGTCGAGCAACACCACGATAGCATTCTTCAGCGCGGCGCGAATCTCATCCCCCGCCCGCCTACAGTAAAGCCGGAAGTCCGTGGCGACCTGATCGTTCCGGCTCCGTCCCGCGTGTATCGCCCGCCCCGCATCGCCCAACGCCTCGGTAAGCAACCCCTCGACAAACGAATGAATATCCTCCGCCTCATTGTCAAAGGCAAGTGCCCCGGTCTCAAGCCCCCGCGCAATCTCCGCAAGTGCCGCATCAAGGGCCGCCGCGTGTTCCGCCGTGATGATCCCCTGTTTTCCCAGCATCGCCGCATGCGCCCGGCTCCCCCGGACATCCTCAAGCGCCATCCGCTTGTCAAACCCAATCGAGCTTTGGAACGAGAACGCCGCCGCATCCGGCTTTTCTTCCAGCCGACCCGCCCACAGCACGTTTTTTTCAGTCATAGCCATAGCCCCATCATAGCACGTTGACCGTGGATGGTGAACAGTGGGGCCCGTTCCAAAACCGCACGCCTTAGCGCACAGTCAATGAGTTTTGGAACAACCTCAGTGGATAGTGAATAAGGGAACGAGCGTACTCCCGAGAGCCTGTTCAAAATCTCAGCAAAAAGGGGGATCGGCAATTTGCCGCGTCTCCCCCTTCGCTACGGCCAGCGCAAACTATTGCGGGGTATCCCCCGCAATAGTTTGCGCCGTCCTCCGCTATCCCCCTCAGCGGGGACAAAACCATGCGGTGCATGGTTTTGTGGGCGTACCCCAAGCGTCCATGGATGGACGCAGGACTGAGTACGCCCCGGCCGGAAACCCGAAACAGGACGTTGAGGGTTGTAGGCCAGCCCCCCGAAGGCGACCCGCAGGGTTCGCCCCGCCCCCGAATCACAGCGGAGGGTTGCGTCCCATGGGGTTTTTGAACAGGCTCTTAGGGAAGCACATGACCCGCCAACGGTGGCCGGCGCGTCATCACGTTAATCAATGCTTCCCTCTGGGCTCCACGGCAGGGTTACGTGGTGAGGGTTTCCAGCAGTTCCGAAACACGGGCGTTTTTGATGCCGTAGGCGGTAAAGCTATGGAGCACTTCGATAGCCCGCTCTTTCTGGTTTTTCAGAAGGCAACAGTCGGCAAGCTCAAGGTACGGCCGATAGTTTTTCGGATCGTGCACGACGAGCCGTTCAAGGCTGTCTATCGCTACATCAACCCGCCCCTCGTGTTTCGCCACGACGGCAAGACCGAGAACCGCGTAGGTATCAAACTCAATGTCCAGCGCCCGGTGATAGTATTCGGTGGCCTTGTCGTAATCGCCAATATTACAGTAGGCATCTCCGGCGCGGGTCAGGATCACCTTGTTGCGCGGATCCTGTTCGAGGATACGGTCCCAGTACTCAAGCGATTTCCTGCTCTGGTTAAGCCCCCGGTAACAGTCGGCGAGGCCAAAAAGCGAGTAGAAGTTTGTCGGCTCCATCTCCAGCGCCCGCTCAAAGTACGGGATGCCGTCCGCGAAATTTTTAAGTTTGCGGTGGCAGTTGCCGATTGAGGTGAGCACCCGCTTGTCAACCGGTTTCTTGGGCCGGTCCACCATCTTCTCCCAGTAGAAAAGAGCCTCGCGGTACTCCTTGAAATCGTAGTGCAGATGACCCAGGCCGATGATCGCGTAAGGATTCATCTCCTCGATTTCCAGCACCTTGAGGTACGTACGCCGGGAATTTTGCAGATCGTGCAGTTTCCGGTACGAGTCCGCCACACGAGTCAGCACGGTGACGTTCTTCTCGTCGTGTTCGAGATAACGTTCCCAGACCTCGATTGCCTTGCGATACTGGTTCAACGACTTGTAGACGTCGGCCAGCCCGAAAAGCGCGTAGTTATTCGACGGGTGGCATTCAAGACAACGCTGATAGTACGTCTTCGCGTCATTAAAAGCCGCCATTTTACGGCATGCGTCACCCGCGCCGACCAGCGCATAGTTGTTGTCCGCATCCTCTTCCAAGATCCGGCAAAAATTGTCCAAGGCTTCGGAGGCTTTGTTCTCCCTGAGCAAAGCGTAGCCTTTCTTCGATAACTCTTGTATGTTCGAGTCATCACTTTCCATATACTGCTCCTTGCGAAAGCGGATCGGCTTCAGACAGCATTGATTTAATCAGTAACGCGAGATTCATCGTGATTTCGTCCGCTTTCTTTTTATTGTAGGCGATCCGGTACATTTGAAGCGCGTCGATCACCCTTCCTTGCTTTCTATAGTAGTCTCCGATACGCGAAAGACCATCGGAATAGCCTGTTGTTATAAAAACACGCCGCGCACCCTCGAAGTTACCATCATTAAACAACATATTGCCCTTTCTGTTAAGCAGGGCTTTTTGCGCCGCATCAATGTGAACGCTCGGCGCCGCATCAACATGACTTTCATGCGCCGCATCACTTTGACCGCCGGACTTAACCGTCTCCTTAATAAAGCCGCCGGGGGACATCGCGTTCAGGTTACTCGTGTCTTTCCGTATCATGTCTCTAGTCTACACTCTTTTTACAAAATAATCAACTATCGATCTGCCGTATTCGCGTCTTTCTTGCAAAAAAAGCCCTTCAATTGCCGTTTTTGTCGTCTCTGCGGCGTTTCCCACCTCTTCCACCTCGTCTCCGCGCGGCCGATGGAGGAGGAGGCGCGAGCCGTCCCGCATGAGGGGAGACCCGGCAATGCCCGCGACCAGTGCCGTCTTCCACTTATAGGCAAAAGGCGGATCGCAGAAAATGATGTCGAAGGCCCGCCTCGCCCGTTGCACATACAACTCCACCGGCTGGAACCGGCATTGGATGCGCTTCGGCGACAACGCTATGTTCTGGAGAAGCGCCGCCCGTTTCGCCGGGTCCTTTTCCACGGCTTCAAGGTACGCGGCGCCCCGCGACGCGGCTTCAAGCGCAATGATACCAGAACCCGAAAATAAATCCAAGAAAGAAAGTTCAGACAAATCCCCCAACATCGCAAAGACGGACTCCCGCATCCGGTCCATCGCAGGCCGAATTTCCCCCGGCGGCATGATGACCTGTCTGCCGCAGAGAACGCCGCCTGTAACCCTCATGTTTCCTTATTGTTCCTTTAACAATTCGGAAAGCTCGAGGCTGCTCACCAGCCGCCCATCCACCTGATTTTTCTCGCCCTCCGCCTTTTGTTCTTCAATCATGTTCCGCCGCCGGACACAATCGCCCAAAAGCGACTGCAACTTGGGCACAAGACGCGGATAGAAATCGTCGGCAAGCGACCCTTGCCCGTTGATCAAGAAATTCAGCACCGAGGCAAAACGCCATTCGGTCTCCAGTAAGTCGCGGAACCGCTCGGACCGTTCGATCAGCTTGTCATTTTCGACAAAATCTTTGAGCAAAACGTCAAGCGTGTTATTGATAAAGTCAAGCTCGTCCAGCGTCTTGTTGAAAAAAAGCGTCGAATCCGCCTCCAGCAGAAAAATATCCTGCAACAACCGGATACGAGCATTGACGATAAACGTGTTGTCCTCATAGTTGACGCGCCTTTTCATACTACGTTTATCGGCGCGTTTGCCCAAAACATGAGGCAATTTCAAAACCATGCCGCCGCGTTGCTTATTGGTATTTGAGGCTGTTCCAAGACCTCAATTTTTGAAAGGCACGCAAAGCGTGTCCGGTACGTTCTGCTTGCCCGCACATTTTGTTTGCCCAGCAACCTTGAAAAAGCGCAGTTTTGTAAGAGCCTGTTCAGAATCTCAACAAAAGGGGGATCGGCAATTTGCCGCGTCTCCCCCTCGCTCCGGTCTTGCGCCCTACGCTACCCCCTCTACGGGGGTTTGCCACCCCCGAAGGCATCCTAACGGATGCCCCGCCCCCGAATCACAGCGGCGGCTTGCGTCCCGCAGGGTTTTTGAACAGGCTCTAAGGCTTTAGCCCGGCTTTAGCCCGGCTTCAGCCTGTGAAAAACTCGCTCGTGTTTTGGAACAGACTCAAGGCATTGGCAAGCCGGAGCCGCTCATCGGTAATTTATCCGGTTGGTGGAGCCGCCGTATTGATGGAGCACATAGAATCGGGTGCCGCGTTGAAAATGATACGGTCATTGTTTTCCAATGCCGTTCCCGTTATGGATCATAGAACAAGGGAGGAATGGCGGCACCCGCAACGCAGTCTGCCAGAGCCGCAGAATCGGGCGTTTGCGCGAAGCGCAAACGCCCAAGCGCACCGTTTCCGCAACTCCGTTACGGAAACGGTGCGCCCTTATCCCGCCTTCTTCTCCATAATCCCCGCCGTGGGACAGACTTTGACGCACTCGCCGCAACCGTCGCACTTGGTACCGACAAGGCTTTGTCCAAAGGGGGCCAGCATACGGGTCGCGAAGCCCCGGTTCACGAGGCCCAGCACGTTGAGGCCCTTCACCTCGGCGCAGGCGCGGACACAGGCGGCGCAGTTGATACATTTGTTCGTCTGCAACTGGATTTTCGGGTGGCTCAAGTCCACCTGATACGCCCGGCGCGAATCGGCTTCGATTGACGTGGCGGCAGACGGGGCAAAATAGTTCTGATCCGCGCCGTACTTCGTGGCATATTCGCGGAGTTTACAGTCTTTCACCGCCTCGCAACCGCATTCCAGACAACGTTCCGCTTCTTTGCGCGCCTCGGCAGGGATAAAGCCCGTTTCCACTTCTTTTTCCGTGGACGTTCGCTCGCCGTCGCTGATGACGGGCATCGTGATCCGCGCCTGCTTCTTCGCGTCCTTGAAAAGTTCCTCGCTCACTTGGTCAAGCGGGCCCATCTGGGAGTTGAACAACACCTGCTCACCCTTCACTTCTTCGCCCCGGAGGTACTGGTCAACGGCAACAGCGGTCTTTCGCCCGTTGCCGACAGCCCGCACCGCGATGTTCGCGCCCGTCTGACAGTCGCCGCAGGCAAAAACGCCCGGCCGCTTCGTCTGAAACGTGAGCGGGTCGGCCACAATCGCGCCGTTCCGCGCAAGGTCAAGGCCCAAGTCACGCGCCAAGTCCGGCAAAACCCGCTGGCCAATCGCGCCGACCACAGCGGTGGCGGAAACGGTGTACTCGGAACCGGCGACCGGCTTAGGCGACCGGCGGCCCGAAGCGTCCGGCTCGCCCAGTTCCATCTTGATCAGCGTGAGTTTCAGTTTCTCGCCGTCCTGCTCGATCTTAACCGGGGCGGTAAGGTAGGAAAACGCAACCCCCTCGTGTTCGGCCTCCTCAATCTCCATGTCGTTGGCCGGCATCTCTTCCCGTCCGCGCCGATAGAGGCAGGTCGCCTTTGCATCGGGACCGCCCCGGATTGCCGAGCGCACACAGTCCATCGCCGTGTTGCCGCCGCCGACCACATAGACATCGCTGCCGAGATTGGGCGTGCGCCCCTCGCCGGACTCGCCCAGATACTGAATGCCCGACCATACGCCGGGAAGGTCTTCGCCGGGAACGCCGATCGGGGACGCGCCCTGAGCGCCAATCGCCACGATAAGCGCGTCGTAGTCCGCTTCGAGTTTCTTCGCCGGAATGTCCTTGCCAATTTCAACACCGTACCGCGCCTCGACTCCCAAGTCCTCAATCGCGCCGAATTCGGTCTTGAGCGTCTCGTCGGGAAGCCGATAGTAGGGGATGCCGTAACGCAACATCCCGCCCGACGCCTTATGCTTTTCAAACACCGTAACGGCGTGGCCCTGCAAGCGCAAGAAATACGCGGCACTCATCCCCGCAGGCCCCGCCCCGATGATCGCAACCTTCTTGCCCGTCGGGACAGCGGGCGCGGACAGGATGGGTTTCTTATGCGCGGCCAACTCCGTATCGGCGACGTACCGCTTCATGTTACAGATCGCTATCGGCCCTTCCACGCGGTTCCGGCGACACTCTGCCTCGCAAGGGCGCGGACAGATACGACCCAACGTCCCGGGAAACGGCGCCTTCTCGCGGATCAGCGTCGCGGCCTCCTCCTCACGTCCCGCACGAACGAGGGCAAGAAACCCCTTGATGTCGATAGACGAGGGACACGCCGTCTGACAAGGCGGCAGACAGTCGCCGCAGTGGTCGGACACCAAGAGGTTGAGGCACATCCGCCGCGAAGCGTCCACTTCCGGCCCGGACACCGTGATCTTCTGCCCCTCGGCAACCTTCGTCGCGCACGCCGGCACAAGGTTCCCCCGCCCCGGCTCCACCTTCACCGCGCACATAAAGCAACTCGTGAACGGCTTCAAATTCCCCGCATGACAGAACGTCGGAATCTCAAACCCCGCCGCCTCCGCCGCATTCAAAATCGTCGTCCCCGCCTCGACCTGAAGCGGTTTCTCGTTCATCGTAATGTTTACCATAGCCATACAATACTCCAAAAATTGTTATCGTTTTTAAGAGGGGGAAGTCTCCCACTGTCAACAACTTAAGAATTTTGGTCCGCGAATGGCGCGAATAAATACGAATGATTCATACCCATCAGCGCGTATTAGCAACGCCATGTATGGCGCACATTCGCGTACATTCGCGGACAAAAAAACTAAAAATCCGCGTAATCTGGGGACCACCTCTTACCCTTTACGCCACCTCGATCGCCGCGAACTTGCAGGTGTCTTTGCAGAGGCCGCAACGGGTACACGTGCTCGCGTCAATCGTGTGCGGGGTTTTCTTTTCGCCTGAGATCGCCTTGACCGGACAGCCGCGAGCGCACGCGCCGCAACCGGTACACTTGTCCGCGAGGATGCCGTACTTGATGAGGGCCTTGCACACCTTGGCGCGACACTTCTTTTCCTTTATATGCTCCGCATACTCTTCGGGGAAGTACTTCATCGTGGTGAGCACGGGGTTGGGCGCGGTCTGGCCCAGCGCGCAGAGGGACGATTTCTTGATGGCCGCCGCCAACTCCTGCAAGCGGTCGAGGTCTTTCTCCTCGCCCCGGCCCGCCGTGATGCGGTTCAAAATCTCCAGCATCCGCTTGGTGCCGATGCGGCAGAACGTACACTTGCCGCAACTTTCGCTCTGCACGAAGGTGAGAAAATATTTGGCCACGTCGACCATGCAGGTCTGCTCGTCCATCACGATGAAGCCGCCCGACCCCATGATCGCGCCGGTTGCGGTGACGGACTTCACGTCGATGGTTGTCGTGTCGAAGAGCCGCGCCGGGATGCAGCCGCCTGAAGGCCCGCCCATCTGTACGGCCTTGAGCGGGAGTCCGGTCGAGGAGCCGCCGCCGATGTGTTCGACGAGTTCGCGGATCGTCATGCCGACCGGAATCTCGACGAGGCCGGCCCGCTTCACCTTGCCGGCAAGCGCGAACACCTTCGTGCCGATGGTGCCGTTCGACTCGTATTTGTTAAACGCTTTCGCGCCCCGGCTGATGATGTAGGCGACGTTTTCAAAGGTCTCGACGTTGTTGATGTTGGTCGGCGATTCGAAGAGGCCGGAAACGGCGGGAAACGGAGGCTTCAGCGTCGGCATCCCGCGCCGCCCCATCACCGAGGCCATGAGCGCCGTTTCTTCGCCGCAGACAAACGCGCCCGCGCCTTCCTTTATCTTGAGGTGGAAGGAAAAGTTTTTTCCCATGATGTTGTCGCCGAGGAATCCTTTCTGTTCCGCCTCCTCGATGGCGAGTTTTAGCCGCTTGATGGCAAGGGGGTATTCGGCGCGACAGTAGACGTAGCCCCGGTCGGCTCCGGTCGCGTAGGCGGCGATGAGCATCCCTTCGAGGAGGCCGTGCGGGTCGCCCTCGATGGTGGCCCGGTCCATGAAGGCCCCCGGATCGCCCTCGTCCGCGTTGCAGACCATGTATTTGTGGCCGCCCGCCGGAGGGGGGTTCGCCGCGAAGAGGCCCCACTTGGTCGCCGTCGGGAAAAAGGCCCCGCCGCGCCCGGCCAGCCCCGATTCCTTTACGATGTCGATCACCTCTTGGGGCGTGTACTCGTTGAGGCACTTTTTCAACGCCTCGTAGCCGCCCACTGCCACATAATCATCAATCTTTTCCGGGTTAATCACGCCGCAGTTTCGCAGCACGACCTTGACTTGCTTGCCGAGATAGTTCTTGCCCTCCTCGGACTCGCGTACCCGATTCTCGCCGGGGAGCGTCCCCGTCTTGACCCCTTGCCAAATCCGGTCGGAAAACGCGGGGTCAACATAGCCAAACAACGTCCGCTTCGCATCTTCGACCACTTCGACCAGCGGTTCGGCCCAGCACATCCCGATACAGGACGTAACCTCAATATCCGCCGCGTCGGCAGGGACAACCTGTTTTAAGTGGTCGAATACCGCCTGTCCACCCGCCGCGATACCGCAGGATCCCAGCCCCACCAAAAGTTTAGGTTTTCCCATTTTTGTACTCCTTGATGACGGCCTTAATTTTCGAACTCGTCAGCTTCGCGTAAATTTTATCGCCAATCATAACCACCGGCGCAAGGGCGCAACACCCGAGGCACGCCACCTTTTCAAACGAAAAGAGCGCGTCCGCCGTCGTCTCCCCTTCCTCAATGCCCAACTCTTGAGCAATAACCGCCGAGATGATGTCCGAGCCGGCCACATGACAGGCTGTCCCGTGGCACACCCTGATCAAATACTTCCCCTGGGGCTTAAACCGGAACTGCGAATAGAATGTCGCGACCCCGTAGAGATTAGCGACCGGAATACCCGCCTCTGCCGAAACCGCTTCCACCAGATCCTGGGGAAGATACGAATGCCGCTTCTGGATTTCTTGCAGCAGGGGGATCGCGTATTCGGGCTCTTTCCCGACTTTTTCCACGATTTCCTTCGCCTCAATTGTCTTTGACGCCGTTTTCTCCAGCGCCCCGCCGTTACCACAACAAGCCATAAAAACTCCGTATGAAAAATATTTTATAGGATGACGTTATTATATTACAAAAGGACGATGATGTCAAGCATGGGCATACGCAACGGGCATAAAAACAGGTGAGTCTGTTCCAAAACCTCACGTTTTGGAACAGACTCAAGGAGAAGCACAATAAGACAAGGTTTTCGCCCGGTTTGAGCGGAGGACTTTAGACCTGAGTAACCGCATCGCTTTTGCTTGGCCGCCTGTTCCGTCAAAACGCCCTCGTATTTCGACAGGCTCAATAGTTATTCGCTTCTACCTCGAAATACGCCTGCGGGTGAGCGCATACGGGACAGTGTTGCGGCGCGGCCTTGCCGATATGAACGTGTCCGCAGTTCCGGCATACCCACACCTGGTCGCCGTCTCTGGAAAACACAAGCCCCTTCTCGATGTTGCCCAGCAATTTTTGGTAACGCTCTTCATGATGTTTCTCAATATCGGCGACCATCTTGAAAAGCGCCGCAATCTCATGAAACCCCTCTTCCTCGGCAGTCTTGGCAAAAGACGAATACATCGCCGTCCACTCCTCGTTTTCCCCCGTTGCCGCATCTTTCAGATTCGCCTGAGTGTCGGGAATCTTCCCGTCATGCACCATTTTAAACCAAATCTTCGCGTGTTCCTTTTCGTTTTCGGCACTCTCCAAAAACGCCGCCGCAATCTGTTCGTAGCCGTCCTTCTTAGCCCTCGACGCATAGTACGTGTACTTGTTGCGAGCCTGCGATTCACCGGCAAACGCCGCCCAAAGATTTTTTTCCGTTTGAGATCCTTTCAAAATTGCCATAAAGCCTCCATAAATATGCTCTTGAATATATCATAAAATAAAATCCTGTCAAGGCCCGCAGCACCGAGTGGCAATTCCGATTCCAAATGAGACAAGCCTTACCGGTTGATAATTACAAGAGACTGTTCCAAAACCTCAAGTTTTGGAACAGTCTCACAAGACAAAACGCCCATTCTGTCCATCTTGTAACGGGTGCCGATAAACCTGTAACTTTTTTCACTTTTTTCACTTTTTTCGCGCTTTTTTCGTGTTTGATTAAAGCAATGCGGCTCCCAACGCCTTAATAGAGGGTACAAGATTGTTTCAAAACTTCTGTTTTGGAACGGTCCCATCTATTATACAGGAAGGTTTCTATGCGATTACCAAGAGAATTGGCGGAAGATGTCTGGTACGAGGTTCGTACGGCGATTAATGTCGGCGAGCCGCTCTTCCGGCTGGCGTGGGCGGTAGTGCTCTTTTACCGGGTGCTCCGTGAGGCGAAAGGGCGGTTCGGCTTCGAGATGCGCGGGCTTAAAATCGAGGGCTGCTCGCTCTCGTTCTTCATCAAGCCCGCCGACGGCTTCGAGTTGCCCAAGATTATGCAATGGTTGAAGCAGACGTTCTCCGTGCGGTTCAACTTCCGGACGGGGAGGACACGCGCGTGGCGCGAATGGAAAATGGATAATGTCGTGTTTTGGAGATGGCGCGTTCCCTTC
>JAISZQ010000276.1 GCA_031269165.1 Spirochaetaceae bacterium | reverse complement strand
TCGGAAAAGTCTTCAAACGGCCAAACAACCACTATATATGGTGTATTTTATGCCAATCATACACCGTATATAGCGTCTTAATGCCTTAAAACAGACTTTTCCGACAGCCTCGTTATGCGCCGTTTGTCCGTACTCCATTTTATATCTCGCAATTTATCATTTTTTGAAATAGTGTCTTTATATCGCCCTTTAACATGGCATCGTTTTGTATCAACGCTGCTATATACCTGTTGCCAATTTCATAAAAAACGCTCCTGTCAAAAGAATGAATGGGGTCAATGGTTACTCCCGTTTCCCTCGCGAGGTTTTCTAAATAGGTTGCGTAACCTTGCAGAGTCAATGGAATGTTGATTGTATGCACTCCCAACCGTTCCCTGATAAGGTTTTCTATATAGGTTGCATAGCCTTCAGTCCATTCTTGCCATATCATATATTCAAAATCTTTTTCGCTGAGAGCGGCTTTCATTTCTTTATGATATGCTCCTATATTATAATCGTTATCCAGTTCCTCTGTTTTGATAATAAAAATTTCACTCGTGTAGGGAAACGGATGGTTGAGTTCCCACTGATAATTCTGGTTCTCATACGCCTCCCGCGCTGAGTCCAGCGTCATCTTAAGTTCCCACGAACCTTCTTCCGATTGAAAACAATGGACAAATTCATGAAATATGGTGATCCGTCCTTCAAGGGTTTCAAACGCATCTTCGGTAATTACCGCCGCCGACTTATTCCCGTAAAATCCCAGTGGAAAAGTGGCGCGAACACTTTGGGGAAGTTCCATCTCAACAGGATATTCCATTCTGAATTCATATTTTTCGCCGGCTTGATCCAGGTCAAAAACGAAATAAAAGCCGTTTTCAACAACCGCTACCGGGCCTAATTTTTCAAGCGACTTGTCAATGTCCTGGATTTCTTTATGCAGAGTGCATAGCTGTTCAAGAGAAACAAGCTGCTTTTCTATGAACGACATATTCTCCCTATTATTCACGCCATTACTCTTTTTTGAGGCTGAGGCGCAACTGTTGAACAATAAAGCAACACCCAAAACAACAAATCCGATGTTCTTTTTCATAACATACTCCTTCTAACTGAAATTCTCCAATGGCAGATTTATGCTAAAACTATAGCCGGATAAATAGATTATATCAAGCGATTCCGCCAACCGCTCAGGCCGATTTGCGTACCACGAGGTTTACCGGCAGCAACAGGGACAGGGCGTGTTCGTTCTGGCCGGCGGTGCGGTTCACGATCATTTCCACGGCGCGGCGGCCCATTGCGCGTTTCTGTACGTTCATGGTGGTGAGCGGCGGGGCGGCGTATGCGGCGATTTCGAGGTTGTCGATGCTGATGACCGCGACTTCTTCGGGCACGGCGACACGCTGCTCGTGGAGGTAGAGGAGAAGGCCCAGGGCGACTTCGTCCGAACCGGCGAGGATTGCGCGGGGCAGGGCGGGGCGGCTCCGGTGCAGACGCTGGACGGCCTCGTAGCCGGAGGGCATATCCGCCGCGTCATCAATGTAAAGGCCGGACGCGCCGTCAAGGCCGGACCCGGATGCGGCCTCGCGCCCGCGTTCCAGAAAAGCCTGCCTGAATCCCAAAACCCGCTGGTCCAATTCGCCCAGGTACACAATGTCCCGGTAGCCTTGGTCAAAAAGATACGAGACCGCCTGAAAAGCCGCGTTCTGCCGGTCAAACGATACCGAGGACAGCCCCGGCATCTGCCACTCCACGCAGACAATCTGATCGATCCGCTCGCGGATTCCATCGATGATCTGCCGGTCTTCGGGGGTCTTGAGGCTCTGATCCAGAGCGACGAGCAGGATGCCGCAGATCTCTTCGCCGTGAATCAACTGGTTGTAGAGGATGGGGTCTTTCAACTCATCGAAAAAGCGGATGAAGCGTATGTGAAAACCCTTCTCGTGGGCTGCCAAGTGAATCCCCGCGAGGATTTCCGCGTAATAGGGGCGGAGAAACTTTTCCACGTCGCACAGCACTATGCCGATGTGCCGGTCGGCCAGAGAACGCCCGTTTCCCTTGCTCAAGGCTTGGGCGTATTTGTTGGGACGGTATCCCAGATTATTGATGGCATCGAGAATCTTTTGCCGGGTTTCCGGGGCCACGGCCCGTCCATAACCGGTGAGCACATAAGACACCATGCTCCGGCTGACTCCGGCACGTTGGGCCACGTCATTTTGAGTAATTTGAGGCTTTGGGCCGTTTTCCATCAGTCTCGCTTTATTTTTTCAGGATAGCCGCACCGTAGGGCGACAGTACGAGTGTACCACAGACGGGCTTCCCGCTCAATAGGTCGCGGTAAACGCTTTCGTCCAGCGGAACAGGGGCTTCGGCGGAGTTGAAGTTCATCACGAACAGCGCATCGCCGCACTTTTGGACGGAAACGCCCGGCGGTATGTCCCCGGGAACGCAGGGGGAAAGGCCGTGTTTTTCGCAAAGCCCCCGGTAAAAGTGATCCAGAAATGTTTCATTGAACGTTCCATCGAACGTTCCCCCGGACGTTCCCCCGAATGTTCCCCCGAATGTTCCCCCGGACGTTCCATCGAATGTTCCCCCGGTCGTCCCCCCAGTGCGGGCGCAGATGTAATAGGCGGCCCCTTCGCCGTAGCGGTGGGCGGTTACTGCGGGCAGCCCTGTCAGAGCGTCCGTTTCCGGCCCCGCGAAGACACCGGGAGTATCCGCCCCCCGCAACCGGACGCGGTCCGCGTAATGACTTGCCCGCCATGTTTGTCCGCCAAAAGTGAATTCCTGGTTTTCATAGCCGGCAATGCTGTCGGTGTCTTCCACGGCGAGGCCAAACACGTCGGTAAGGCCGCCGGGAGTTCCCCCCAGATAACAGAGGTCGCTCTCGTTGACGATCCCGGTGAGGTACGTGGCAACGACCGCGCCCCCCTCCCGCACATAACGCCGGATATTCTCCGCCGTTTCTTCGGCCATCATGTAGAGCAGGGGAAAGACGATGAGCCTGAAACGCCCGAAATCGGCGTATTCGGGGCTGATCACGTCGCAGGGAATATTGGCCCGCCAGAACGCGCCGTAGTGGGCGATGCATTCCTCCTGGTAATTTTTCTCGACGCTCCGGGGAAGCTGCGCGTTGTCAAGCGCCCAGCCGTTCTGGAAATCGTAGACCACCGCGGCCCGCGCTTCGCCGTCCGAAGCGGCTTCGTTGCCCGCTGCGGCAATCCCGCCCAGTTTTTGCAACACCGCGCCCAACTCCGCGACGTCGCGGAAGATGCGGGTCTTGTTGTCGCCGATGTGGGTGATGACCGCGTCGTGGAATTTTTCCACGCCGCCCCGGCTCTGCCGCCACTGGAAATACTGCACGGAACCGGAACCGTGGGCGACGGCCTGAATCGAGGAGAGCAGGTGCATACCCGGCTTCTTTTTCTTGCTCACCCCCTGCCAATTGGTTGCGCTCGGCGACGACTCCATCATCAGGAAGGGGCGGTTCTTGTAGGAACGCTGGAGGTCGTGAAAAAAAGCCGCCTTGACCGCGACAGCCGTGTCGTCCTCGTAACGGTGCCATACGGGGTAGTTATCCCAACTGACAACATCGACGTACCGGGCGAACGTGTGGTAATCAAGCCCGATGTCGGGCATCTGGAAGTTCGTGGTAAGGGGAATGTCCGGGGTAACGCGGCGTAGGGGGGCGCTTTCGGCCAGAAAAAAGTCGATGGTTTGGTCGCTCGTAAAACGCTGCCAGTCCAGCATCAAGCCGTGGATCGAAGCGTCATCGGGGAAGATCTGCTCCCATGCGGTAAAGCGGTGGCTCCAAAAGGAGGTGTACCAGGCGGCGTTCAGCGCGTCAAGGCTTGTGTAGCGTTTTTTAAGCCAGTCCCGAAACGCGGCCAGGCATTGGGGGCAGTAGCAGGGATCACCGTTGTATTCGTTGGACACGTGCCAGAGGATCAGTGCCGGGTGCGTTCCGTAGCGTTCCGCCAGTTTCGTGTTGATCCGCACGCAGGCCTCGCGGTATTTGGCGGAAGTCCTGCAATGGTTGTGCCGCCCGCCGTGGCGCTGCCGCCGGCCGTCGGCATCCACCCGGCAGACTTCGGGGTATTGTTCCGAGAGCCACGCCGGTTTTGAGCCGCTGGGTGTGGCAAGGATGATCCGTTGCCCGTTCCGGTACAGACGCTCAAAGCACTCGTCGAGCCAGTCAAAGTGATAGACCCCCTCGGCGCTTTCCAGATGGGACCAAGAAAATATGCCCACTGAAAGGACGTTGATCCCCGCCTCGTTCATGGAGGCAAGATCGAGGTCGAGAATAGCGGGCTGGTCGAGCCACTGTTCATAGTTGTAATCGGCTCCGTGGAGCAGTCCCGCGTCAAAGATGTCCATCATTATTCCTTATTATTCTTTTACCGCCGCCGTGCCGAGGGCGGTCACGAGCATCTTCTGGGTTGTCATAAAAAAGATGACAAACGGTATCGACACAATCACCGCGCCCGCGGCAAAGTTGGTAAACTCGTTCTTCCGGTCGGTAACAAAACTGAAAAGCCCTAACGCCAGGGTCTGGTTCTCGCTGGAACGCAGCACCATCTTGGGAAAGATAAAGTCCATCCACGGGGAGGTGAAGCTGGAGATGGCAAGGAATATCAGAATCGGCTTTATCACGGGCAGAATAATCGTAAAGAAGATACGCAGGTTGCTCGCGCCGTCTATGCGGGCGGCTTCGTCAAGGGAAACCGGCACCGTGTCGATGTAACTTTTGACGAGCCAGGTGTTGTAGGGAACGTTGCCCGCAAGGTAGACCAGCACCAGCCCCCAGAGCCGGTCAAGCCCGCCGATGCGGTAGAGGATCACGTAGATCGCTATCATGCCCACAAACGAGGGGAATATTTGGAGTATCAAAAGGCTCATCATCATGCTTTTTTTGAAGGCGAAGTAAAAGCGCGAAAACACGTAGGCTCCCAGGGAAGCGGTCAGCACCGTGAAGAAAGACGTGGCAACGGCGATGAGCAGGGTGTTGCGGAACCAGAGGCCGTAGTTTGTCTCGGTGAACAAATGCTTAAAATGTTCAAAGGTAATGCCCCTCGAGAAGGGGACAATCGCCATATCGGAAATGGAATTGCCCGGAGAAACCGCGCCGCTTACCACATACACCAGCGGGTAAAGCACAAAAAACGCCGCGACAAGCAGAAACACGAGGAGTATTGTGTTATTGATAACGTTGATTGCTTTGTTCATTGATTGGTTCATTAGAGCCTCCCTTCCTTAAAGGATTTTGTGCGCCTGAAGTTAAAGACGGCAAAAGGCGCGAGTACGACGAATATCATGACCGCCAGCACCGACGCATATTTGTAATCCATCAGGGTAACGGTAAGTTTGTATATCCACGTAACGAGAATGTCCGTACCGGCGGCGCTGGTTGCGGTGCTGTCGGCGACGATGGGACCGCCCCCGGTGAGAAAGAAAATCGCGCCGAAGTTGTTGATGTTAAAGGTAAACGACATGATGATAAGCGGCATGGTCTGGTAAAGCACGAGGGGCAGCGTTATTTTGGTGAAGGTCTGCCATTTGTTCGCCCCGTCTATGCTCGACGCCTCGTACATATCCCGTGGGATTGCCGTCAGGGTGCCGGTTACGAGCAGCATAAAATAGGGAACCCCCGCCCAGAAATTGACGAGGACGCAGGTAAACTTTGCCAGCCACTGGCTTGAAAGCCAGGGGATGACGGCCCCCGCTTGCAGAAGTCCCAGGGCGGTGAGCGTCCGGTTGATCGTGCCGAAGGAACCGTTGAGGAGGTTCTGCCAGACCAGCATGGAGACCACGCCCGGCACCGCGTAGGGCAGAATGAAGATCGTCCTGAAAGCGGGGATGAGTTTCAGTTTGCTTTCGTGGAGAACGACCGCCAATATTGTGCCGCCGAAGTAGCAGGTGGCCGTGGCCAGCGCGCCCCACACGAGCGTCCACAGGGCGACCCGTCCCAACGCCCCGGTCCAGATTTTTTCGCCGCCGAACATGGCGGAAAAGTTTTGCAGCCCCACCCAGTCAATCGTGTTGTTGGGCGGGATGTGGTCCGGCGTGGAATAGTTGGTAAAGGCCACCAGTGCCGAAAACACCAGCGGCACGATGACGAAGAACACGACCAGCAGCACCGCCGGGCTCAGGCCGAGTATGGGGAACGCCTTGTTGATAAGCGCGTCAAACGGATTGCCGCGCCGGGGCATTCTGCCTGAGACGGTGTACCCGTCCCATTCCCGCAACGCGCTCCGCACCGTGATAAGGTACACGGCCAGGTATATCCCCAGCACGGCGAGCATCATCACCCCGTCGATAAGCATAAAGACCGAGTTATCCCGTTGCCGTATGGGAAGGTCGGGCCGGGGGTCGCCCAGCGTCACCAGATGGTACAGCGCCGTAACCACCCGCGGCGAAAAAATAATCATCACTATTTCGATAAGCGCGAACAACGCGCCTTTCAGGTACTGTTTCAAATAGATGATATGCCCCAGCCCCATAAACGCGAGAGACGCGATCAGCACTTTGGATCGGTTATGTGTATTACCGTTCATCTTTTTCTCCATAAATTAGCAATTGAACCCCACGAACGGCCCTGCTCACCTGTCATTGCGGGCAAGCCTCGTTAAAGCGGGCCGCTTTTCGAGCGGGCGAAGCAATCCGGGGGGAACGTCCCTCGTCTGGATTGCTTCACCAACGGCAAATTGCCGCGGGTTCGCAATGACGATGCCGCCCGCCATTGCGCCCGTCACCCCGCCCGTCAGCCGCCCGTCATTGTGGGCAAGCCTCGTTCGGGCGGGCAAGCCGCCCGTCATTGCGAGCGGGCCTCGTTAAAGCGGGCAAGCCGCCCGTCATTGCAAGCGGGCCGCTTTTCGAGCGGGCGAAGCAATCCAGGGGGAACGACCCTCGTCTGGATTGCTTCACCAACGGCAAATTGCCGCGGGTTCGCAATGACGATGCCGCCCGTCATTGCGAGCGGGCCTCGTTAAAGCGGGCCGCCCGTCATTGCGAGGAGCGAAGCGACGAAGCAATCCAGGGTGGAAATATCCTTATGTCTTGCTTGCCTCGCCGCTAACGGCACCTCTGTTGCCGCCTCCCCGCCATACGCTTGCCTCTTGCATAACTTCTTAACCACGAACCGCCGAACGAGCCGGTTCGTGTGGTTGCGGGCCTTTGACCCCTGGTGGTTCGTGGTCATTCCCCTTCCTGTTTTTAGTTCGTACTCAGGATAACCGCATTGCAGGCGTCAAGTTCGGCTTTGACGTCCGCACCGTTCCAGATGTTCGCGCTTGCCGCGTTCATGGCGTCCCAGAACTTCGCCATAGGCGGAATCGACGGCATGGGGAACGCGTACTTTAGCTGTTCCACGAAGCCCGCCGCATAGGGGTTGTCCGTGGGCGTGTCAATCGACGGCAGCGTGTTGGTGATATTCGCCCGCAATTGCTGCATTTCGGGCGTTACCAGAAAAGCGCCGAAGTCATTGGCCTCATCGGTATGGTCGGAATAAGCCGAGACGAACATCATCCTTGTGCCGGAGAACGAAGCCGCGGGGACGCTTTCCCCGGGCAGGCTGGGCAGGGGCGCGACGCCGATGTCCAGGCCCGCGTTGATAAACTTCATCACGTTCCAGGGGCCTGAAACGTACATCGCCGCGTTTCCCGCCTGGAACGCGCCGTCGGCCACGGAGGTGGTAATGTCCGCTGCCGGAATGTTCAGTATCTTGCGCATATCCTGAAAGAACTTCATGCCGGCAACGGCGGCTTCGGAGTTCAGGTTGGTGTTTTGGGTATCCGTACCGCCCGGCCCAAAGAGCCGGTTGCTGCCCATCGTGGTAAAGAGGATGGAGTAATAGGCGTCGCCCACATTCATGATAAAAGGATACTTGCCGGGAACGTTGAAGTTCTTCATGTAGGCGAGCATATCGTCCCATGTCTTGGGCACCTCGCTCTCGCCGATGAGGGCCTTGTTGTAGAACAGCGCGTAGGTTTCCGCCGACACGGGGTAGCCGTACTGGACGCCGTTGTAGGTGGACGCAGTAAGGCAGGCCCCCAGCAGCTTGTCTTTCAGCGAGCCGGGATTTGCCGTGGGCAGAATATGTCCGTTGGCGACAAGCTCGCCCAGCCGGTCATGGGGCGCCGCGAAGAGGTCGGGTCCCACCTCGGCGGGCCCGTCCAGAGCGATCTGGTTCACCGCGTCCCCCAACTCCACGTTGACGAACTTAACCGTTACGTTGGGATGCTGTTCGGTGTAGGCTTGCCCCGCCTGCCGGATAAACTCATCAGGCCCGTTGGTGGACTCCCAGACGACAAGCTCGACCTTTGCGGCCCCACCCGCCTGTTTCGCCTCCTTTTTTGCGCACGACCCCACCGTCGTGGCAAACGCCAACGCGAGCACAACAACACCCGCTACGAAATAACGCTTTGTCTTCATGTTCTTCTCCTTATCTTTATATTGAGGGCACCGGTTGAGACGCTGTCCCTATTCACCCCGACGGCGGGCGGACCTTTTTGCCGCCCATTGCTGAAATCGTCACCATTATCAACTCGTATTATCAACACGCATTGATTATAGCACGGTAACTTCGGCTTGTCAACAAAAAAGTTCGAAAAAACAGGATAAACGCATAAAAATTGAGGGAACCGCTCAGGCTTAGAGCGGGACCCCGCTCAGGCTTAGAGCGGGACCCCGCTCAGGCTTAGAGCGGGACCCCGCTCAGGCTTAGAGCGGGACCCCGCTCAGGCTTAGAGCGG
>JAISZQ010000249.1 GCA_031269165.1 Spirochaetaceae bacterium | reverse complement strand
CGAAATTCCAGAAGCGGGCAAAGCCCGCGACCGGATCACAGCGGAGACTTGCGTCTCATGGAGTTTTTGAACAGGCTCTTAGAGCGGGCGAAGCAATCCAGCGGGAACGCCCTTCGTCTAGATTGCTTCACCAACGGCAACCATGTTGCCGCGGGTTCGCAATGACGGGGGGCCACTCGCGTCTCGTAATGACGGCACCCGCTCGCTACACAGTTCCCGTCCAAAGAGCGTGCCGTTTGGCGCGGCTACCCCCGACAGCAACCGCCCGCTCAACAGTACCCGTTCCAAGAGGCGTGCTGTTTGGTGTGGCTATTCCCATCGACTGTCACCCGCTCAACAGTATCCGCTCCCCATCCGTCATTGCGAGCGAAGAGAAGCAATCCAGTGGGGAGGCCGCCTCGTCTGGATTGCTTCACCCTGCGGGTTCGCAATGACGCGGGCCACTCACTAAACGGTACCCGCCCAAAGGAGGTGTGCCATGTGGTGTGGCTATCCCCGTTGGTTGCTGCCCGCTAAACAGCACCCGCTCAAAGGAGGCGTGCTGTTTGGCGCGGTGCTCCCCGTCGGTTGCCGCTTGCTAAACAGTACCCGTCCAAAGAAGGCGTGCTGTTTGGTGTGGCTATCCTTGCCGATTGCCGCTCGCTCAACAGTTCCCGCTCCAAGGAGCGTGCCGTTTGGCGCGGCTACCCCCGACGGCAACCGCCCGCTAAACAGTACCCGTCCAAAAAGGACGTGCTATTCGGTATTGTCGTTCCGGCCGGGTGAACACCACCGTAAGGCGGCATTGCTACCCAAAACGGCAACATCAGGCGGTAATACGCCACCTTGAGGCAGCACGTTGCGCCGGTAGCACAGCCGCCTGTAGGTGGTGTTTACCCGGCATATCGACACACTTCCTAAACAGTACCCGTCCAGAGGCGTGCTCTGTGGTGTGGTTATCCCCGCTGGTAGCCGATTGCTCAACAGTACCCGCCCAAAGAAAGCGTGCTGCTTAGTGTTCACCCGGCCCATCGATCCGCTCCCTTACCAAATAGCGCAACCGCCCCTACTTCTGCGTAAACCGGTCGGTTTTCTCGTCGTAGGTGATCTCGGTCTTGATCTCGCTGATGGGAATCCAGCGGACAAAGAACGCGATTTCGGTGTTGAAGCGGTAGATCGCCTGCGCGCCGTCCATGTCTTTGTAGGGTGTCAGCTTTACGTCAAGTTCCGCGTCCCAGTCGCCCAGGTGGTGGACGAGTTTCAAATTGAGGTTCTTCATCTTGAAGCCGGAACTGCGCCGCTTCTCCATGTCAAAAAAGTTAAACGAGTCCATGAGGTCTTTGAAGATGTTCGCTTCGCCGCCTACCCGTGGGGCGCCTTCTATTTGAAAGCCGGGAATGTCTTGGAGATAGCGGTAGATCGAGGCGTTTTCCGAGAGGAAGCCGAGGGAGATGTCCATAAAACGGGTGATGGTCGCTTTGGCGTTCAGGCCCAGGGTGAAGCTCGAAAAGTTGTAGCGCAACAGGTCAAGGTTCAACGAGGACGCAAGACCGATGTCATAGGAAAGCATGTTCTTGAAGATTGAGTCCTTCTTTAGGGTGGGGTTATAGTCAAGCGTGAACCTCACCGGGGTGAACGTCGGTTCCGCATCCTGCTTCCATGCGTTATCAGCGGTTATATACTGCCATTTGGCCACACGGCTTGCCGTATACTGCGCGCGCAACACGCCAAGCCTCAGGGACGTAATCGCCGAGGTAAAATACTCGTGTTCCGGGTCGGGGTCGTAGACGACGCTTTGACTCAGGGTCTTGTCCGTGTCGAAGGTGAGCGTTTCCCGCAACGTGTGCGGCTGGATCTTCATGTCGGTTTTGGGATCTTTCAGGCTGCTGGGCTGGCCGGGCCTGGCAATCTCCCGGTAACTGCCGCTCAACGACGTCTCGGAAATCCATGCCCGGAGCGTCAGCGAATAGGTGTAATTCTGAAAGAGAGGCGGCAGCGCGGCGGAAAGGGAAAGTGTCTGTATTTTATCAAAAACAGAGGCGTTGATGTTTGTCCCCAGACTATGGACGGTGATGTCTTCCCGATTCCACTCGCCTTTGATGAAGTCCCATGCGGGTTCGCCGTCTGTATTTGTCTTGCTATAACTGGCGGGGTCAAACTCCCAGCGCAAAAACTTCCCTTCGAGGGTATGCGTGAGGGTGCTGGTGCCGAATATATCGTTCCAATAGAGGGGCTTCCCGCTGGTACTCAGGCGGTACAGGCTGTTGAAGCGGGTCGCTTTGTAATCGGTTTCGTTGAGGGCATCCTGCTCGTTTTTTTCTGCCTGAGTCGGATTGTCCTCGTCTTCGGGGAAAAACTCGGATTTCTGCCATTCGGCGTACCCGGTCAGCGCGAAGGACGTGGTAAAGAGGCCGTTGTTCGGTTCGGCGAGGGTGAAGGTCGTCGTGCCGTCCGTGCGGAGACGGGTAAGCGAATTCAGTATTGCGCTAAAGTCGATGTCTTCCCGCCGCTGAAACACTCTGGTGGGGTGTTTTGTCGCATCGGTAGGATAATTCATTTCCATCGCCGAGGAGGGGGTAAACCGGTAGTCAAAGGTAAAGCGAAGGCCGTTATCTTTGGAACCGCTAAAGGTTTGCGCCAAAGCCCTCGGTGCCAAGTCGGGGAGCAGATTTGCGGACGAGGCGGCTTCCGCGTCGTCCTCTGTCTCCCACGGAGAGCGGGGATTGCCGAACTCGTTGAGCGCGGCCGACTCTTCCTCGGCAGGAAGATCCGTTACCCGGTTCCCGAGGGTGAGCGGCGTACCGGCAATGGTACCGTTGACGGAATAGACGGTCCATTTACGGGGATAGTAAAAATAGTACCCCGGATATAAAAGGTGATCCAAGACATTTGCATCCTCATTCTTCATCTCCCCCGTGATGGTTGTCGGTTTGGAGGCAAATTCCATCGCTGTTGATACGTTGGACAGGGAGAGGCTCGATATATAGGGCGACACTTTTTTTACCGGAACCGTCGAATCGGCCGAGACCGTCCATGAATAATTGCCCAGCGTCGTGGTCAAAAGCGCCTCTTCCTCCTCCGTGTCACCCTTCAACAACGTGAACCAGTCAAAAGTCTCGGAGCGGTTAAGATAAAAATCGCGGTCTATGTTCGGGTCGGAGTAGAGCGGGAAGTTCCAGCGAAACGAGGCGAAGGGCGCGGAATAGGATCCGTCAACCTTGAACCGGTAGCGGAAGGGAAGGTCGAGCGGCAGGATGGGAAGCCGCGAAGTGTTCCAGTCGCGGTCAAGGATCGTGCCGTCTGGATACGGCGGGTTAGTGTTGGTATAGGGGGTGTATGTGGTGCCATAGGGATACACGTTCCGGCTGAAACCCAGTCCGGCGGTGAGGTTCATCGCGCCGAAATGGTCTTTTGCGGGCAATGCCAGATCGGTACCCAGATAAAAGCCCAAGTTAGCGTAGCCATCAAAAGAAATTGACCATCGTTTGGCGTCGGCACCGATTGATTTCCGCCCGGTGGTGCGCAGGAAGAGACCCTGCCGTTCCTTTTCCATGTCCGCGCCTGACCCCATAATCTTCGAGATGGAACTCTCCTTTGTCGGGTCGGCTTTGGCCTTGCCCCAGATATAACTGGTCGTTTGAAAGAACGTGCCCTCGCGGGTCCGGGTTCCGACCACGGGATGGAACACAAACTCGTCGGACGGCCAGAAAAACGCGGGAACCCACAGCACGGGGATTTCGCCGACTTTCAGCACGCCGCTGACCAGTGCCCAATCCGTTCCCGGCAGGAGCCAGAGCCGGGCGGCGGTGAGACTCCAGTACGGCTCGTCTGTTTTCGCGTTGGTGATTTTCGCGTTGCGGAGGACGCTCACCTCTTCACCGTTCTGCGAGATGATCGCGCCGGTGAAGCGGTAGGCGGTGTCGCCCCCGGCGATGGATTTCTCGGAGACGCTGTCGATGAACGTGCCGGCCCACGTGTCAAGGTTGATCGTGATCGAGTCGCCCCGAAAGGTTTCGCGGGTGTCGCCGTCTTCTTTCAGATACTCGACGCCGCCGGTCGCGGAAAGGATGTTGCGCGTCCGGTTGTAGAGCATCTCCCACGCGCTTATCTTGTAGATGGCGGTCTTGTCTTTCAGCGTCACGACAACGCCGCCCGACAGCCGCGCATAATCTTCTTCGACGGCCTCCACCGTAAAATATTCCGTAATGCGGGCGCTTTCGATGACGATGACCTGAGCCCCTTCTTCGGCGGGAAGCGGCGCGGGCAGTTCCAGCGTGGTTCGCAGACGGGCAACGAGTTCGTCGCGGGTTCCCGCCTCGCTTATGCCAAGATCGCGGCACCATTCCGACAGCTCAAGCAGGGTGGAAACTTTGAGTTCCATCTCCAAGCGGTCGATTTCATTTTGGCGTTCTTCGGAGATTTCCCCGGCCTCTTCGACTGCCTCCGCCGCTTCCGCCGGAGCCGCGTCCTGCGCGAAAGCAACAGGACAAGCGATACCCAGCAACACGAAAAACAGCGCGATTGCTCGAAAAGAAGAGACCCCTCCGCTATGCATTCCTTCGACCCCGTTTAGCCGGTTGTCCCTTCAGATACCTTCCCGTCAAGGATTCCTTGCGGCGGGCGAATCCGGCTTTATCGGCAAACAACGTTTGCCCGGCGTCTTTGATGACAAGGCGTTCCACCGGGGTAGTCTAGCATTTCTTCAGATAAAAGATAAGACGGGTCGCTTGTTTGCTTAGAGCCTGTTCAGAATCTCAGCAAAAGGGGGAACGCCTTCCCCCTCGTTCCGGCACTTCGCGCCTCCACTACCCCCTTCAGCGGGGGACACCCCCGCAACGCCCCCGAATCACAGCGGAGGCTTGCGTCCCGCAGGGTTTTTGAACAGGCTGATGCCGTTTCGAAAGCCCGCCCCCCTGTCGGCAGCCGCTCGCTCAACAGCACCCGTCCCACGAGGCGTGCTCTGCGGCGCGGCTCTCCCCTCTGACTGCCGTTTGAGCAACAATCCCCGTCCGTCATTGCGAGTGAGCGGCACATTGTCGAGCGAAGCAATCCAGTGGGGAGGCAGCCTCGTCTGGATTGCTTCACCCTGCGGGTTCGCAATGACGTGGGGCCGCTCGCTCAACAGTACCCGTCCAAAGGAGGCGTGCTCTGCGGTATTGCTCTCCCGGTCGGCAACCGATTTCTAAACAGCACCCGCCCCAAGAGGCGTGCCGTTTGGCGTTGCTATCCCCACCGATTGCCGCCCGCTCAACGGTACCCGTTCCAAGAGACGTGCTCTGTGGCGCGGTGATCCCTGCCGATTGCCGCTCGCTCAACAGTACCCGCCCAAAGGAGGCGTGCTATTCGGTATTGTCGTTCCGGCCGGGTGAACACCACCGTAATGCGGCATTGCTAACCGAGTCAGTACCTGTCTGCGGTAGTACGCCGCCTTGAGACGGCACGTTGCGCCGGTAGCACAGCCGCCTGTAGGTGGTGTTCACCCGGCATATCGACCCGTTATCTAAACAGCAACCGCCCAAAGGAGGCGTGCTATTCAGTATTATCGTTCCGGCATATCGACACGCTCCCTAAACAGTACCCGTCCCAAGAGGCGCACTGCTTCGTGTGACTATCTCAGCCCGGCATATCGGCCCGTTATCAAAGTAAATGACGGTGCCCTGCGGAGGGGCTCCGCGTAGTTGTATGTTTCAAAAAATGCTGGTATACTAGGGGTATGTCGGATCAAAGTATTGTACCAATTGATCAATTGTTGCCGCCGAGGCTGCCGATCGTGCCGCTGATGGGCAGGCCGATATTTCCGGGGATTTTTACGCCGATCATTGTCGGGAATCCGCCTGATGTGAAGCTGATGGACGCGGCGGTCGCGGGGGACGGGTTTATCGGGCTGTCTCTCGTGAAAAGTGACGTGGACTCGCCGCACGCGGGGGACCTCTACAAAGTCGGGACGATCGCCAAGATCGTAAAGAAGATAAATCTGCCCGACGGCGGGGTGAACGCCTTTATCTCGACGATAAAGCGGTTCCGTATCAAGAAGATTCTGCACGAGGAGGGGCCCATTGTCGCGGCGGTCGAGTACCTTGAGGATGATGACGAGGAGGGGCCTGAGGTGAAGGCGCTGATCCGCGCTTTGCTGGGCGAGATGAAGCAACTCTCGGAGGGGAATCCGCTCTTTACCGAGGATATGCGGCTCAACATGGTGAACATCGATCATCCGGGGAAAATCGCCGATTTTATCGCCAGTATCCTCAATATTGACAAGGCGCAACAGCAAAAGGCGCTCGAAATCCTCAATGTGCGCGATAGAATGGAGCTGGTACTCGTCTATATCAAGAAAGAACAGGATTCGATGCGGATTCAGCGGCGGATTCAGAAGGAAATCAACGAAAAATACGAGAAAAATCAGCGGGAATACTATCTCAAGGAGCAGATGAAGGCGATTAAGACCGAACTGGGGCTTGATGCCGACGCGAAATCCAGCGATTACAAGAAGTATAAAGAAAAAACGACGGAACTGCGCTTCGAGGGCGAGGTGAAAGAGGTTGTCGAGCAGGAACTTGAGAAGTTTAACCTGATGGAGCCGCATTCCAGCGAGTACATTGTTACGCGGAACTATCTTGACGTGATCTTCGGTCTGCCCTGGCTCGACCCGCCGCCTGAGGAGTTTTCGCTTGCCTCGGCGTCGAAGGTGCTTGAGGCGGATCACTACGGCCTTGCCGACGTGAAGGCGCGTATCGAAGAGTACCTTGCCGTGCGGAAGATGCGTGCGGCCAACCCCAAGACGAAGCAGGCCCAAGGGTCGATTCTCTGCCTCGTCGGTCCGCCGGGTGTCGGGAAAACGTCGGTGGGGAAGTCTATCGCGCGGGCGATGGGCAAGCAGTTTTTCCGGTTCTCGGTCGGCGGGATGCGCGACGAAGCGGAGATCAAGGGGCACCGGCGGACGTACATCGGCGCGTTGCCCGGCAAGATCATCCAGGGGCTCAAAATTTGCAAGACGAAAGACCCCGTTTTCATGATTGACGAGATCGACAAGATGGGGGCGAGTTTTCAAGGGGACCCGGCGAGCGCGTTGCTCGAGGTGCTTGATCCCGAACAGAATGTCGCGTTCCGCGATCACTACCTCGACCTGCCCTTCGACATTTCCAAGGTGTTTTTCATCGTAACGGCGAACACGCTGGACACGATTCCCGTCCCACTCCTCGACCGCATGGAGGTCATCCAGTTGCCCGGTTACATCGACACGGAAAAACTGGAGATCGCGCGGCGTTATCTGTTGCCCCGAAGTCTCGAAAAGAGCGGGTTGAAACGCGGGCAGGTGAAGTACACCAAGCTCTCGCTACTCTACATCGCCAACGGGTATGCGCGGGAAGCCGGGGTGCGGAATCTTGAGAAGAACCTTGACAAGATTCACCGGAAGATTGCGCGGGAAATTGTCGAACGGGGCGAGGGGAAGCCCCAGCGAAAATCGGGAAAGGCGGCGGCGCGGGAGGTGTTTGCCATCGACAAGAAGGCGATCATCAAATATCTGGGGAAACCGCTCTTTCCCGAAGGCGTGTACAAGAAGGCCGACCGTCCGGGGATGTCTGTGGGCCTTGCGTGGACGAGCATGGGCGGCGACACGCTGGTCATCGAGGCGGCGTCTCTGCCCGGAAAGCCGGGCCTCACCCTCACCGGCAACCTCGGCGACACGATGAAAGAGTCCGCTTCGATCGCGTTTACCGTGGCGGAAAAACTGGGCACCGAGCAGTACGGGGTGAAGCCCGAATGGTTTGAGAAGAACCACATCCACCTGCACATCCCCGAAGGCGCGACCCCGAAGGACGGCCCCTCGGCGGGTATCACGATGGCGACCGCGCTGCTCTCCCTCTTTCGCGGCAAGACCATCGCCTCGCGCACCGTGATGACGGGCGAGCTTTCCCTGACCGGGCAAGTTCTCCCCATCGGCGGCCTCAAGGAGAAGACGGTCGCGGCCAAACGCAACAACGCCCGCCACATCATCATTCCCAAGCAAAACATCCGCGACCTCGACGAGATCCCGGAAATCGTCAAAAAGGGCCTTGAGTTCCACCCGGTCGAACGTTTTGGCGAAGTGCTGGACATCGTGCTGCCGGATTAGGCCCCGCAGGGGCTTCCCTTGGGCGCGGCGTGTTGAGCAAGCACGTCGGCCCCCCTTCGGGGGAGGGAGGCGGAATCACGGTTCACCACGGATAGTGCCATAAATGGCGACGTGGATTGAACGGATGCTCACAGATTTCTACGCCGCATCTTTTGCATCCGTGTAATCGGTGGTTTTGTGATTAACGCGGCCCCTTGACTTTTGCAACGCTCTCTGTTATTATAAGGTTATGGATAGCGATTTAAAGTTTGTGTGGGATGAAAATAAAAACAGGGAGAACCTAAAAAAACACGGGGTTGATTTTGGCACGGCCATATTCGTATTTAATGACCCGAATTGTGTGAAAATTTTTGACGCGGTACATAGCATCAATGAAGATCGATGGAATGTTATAGGGATGGTAAGAGATGTGGTTTTGTTTGTGGTTGAAACCGAAATCACGGACAATGTAATACGAATAATATCGGCAAGGAAGGCAAACAGGAATGAAAGGGAGAAATACAATGGAGAAAATGATTTATCATAGGTTGCCCCGGCAAATCTCTTTAAAAGGGCTGAAACAACTGGAAACGCTCAAACAAATGAGCGATGGGGATATTGATTACAGCGACGCGCCGCCGCTCAACAGGAGACAACTTGATGAGGTGGCGCGTATGGTAAAAGAACGGAACAAATCTTTCCGTAACACAACGCGGTTGGCGTGCGGGCTCTCTGTTTCTTCTCCACAGATATAGTTCCGTACTGAAAAGCGGAAATGGGGTATCGGCGGTGGAGATGACAACGATGGATAAACCGTTAATCGCGGTTCCGGCGGGAGATCCGGCGGGGATTGGGCCTGAAATTCTGGTGAAGGCGTTTGCGGACGGCAGCGTGCGACGAACGGCGCAGTGTGTGGCGGTGGGAGACCGGCGGATCATCGAGAACGCAATCGCGCTGACCGGAGTTCCGCTTGAGGTGAGGCCGCTCGGCGACATCAAGGACGGCGATTTTTCGGAGGGCGTGCTGAATCTTGTTCCCGTTAAGAGTATCGGGGGTATCGAAGATGGTGGTATGGCTGCGTTCCGGCACGGTGTGGTGAGCGCGGCGTGCGGGAAGGCGGCGTTTCGGTGTATCGAAAAGAGCATTGCGCTTGCGCTTGAGAAAAAAGTTGACGCGGTGGCGACGACGCCGATCAACAAGGAGTCGTTACAGGCGGGCGGCGTTCCCTACATCGGCCACACCGAAATTTTTGCCGGGCTTACCGGGACGAAAGACCCGCTCACCGTGTTTGAAGCGCGCGGGATGCGTATCTTTTTTCTGAGCCGCCACGTTTCCCTGCGAAAAGCCTGCGACCTTGTCCAGAAAGACCGCATCGTCGATTATGTGAAGCGGGCGTTCGCGGTGTTGCGGCAATTCGGCGTTACCGAAGGAAGCATGGCGATTGCCGGGCTGAATCCCCATTCCGGCGAACACGGCCTTTTTGGCGACGAAGAGGTGAACGAGGTGGCCCCGGCGGTGGCGGCGCTCAAGGCGCAAGGGTATCCTGTGGAGGGGCCCATCGGCGCCGATTCGGTTTTTCATCTGGCCTTGCGGGGGAAATTCAACAGCGTCCTCTCGCTCTACCACGACCAAGGGCACATCGCCGCCAAGACGCTGGACTTTGAGAAAACCATTTCCATCACGGGAGGGATGCCGATTCTCCGCACCTCGGTCGACCACGGCACCGCCTTCGACATCGCCGGGAAAAACCTCGCAAGCCCGGTGAGCATGATCGAAGCGATTATCCTTGCCGCAAAATACGCCCCCGCCTTTCAGGGCTCAACGTGACCCGCAAAATGAAAGAATTTAACCACGCGAACAAACCCGAATAAGAGCCACGAATTGCGGACGGGCTACCTGTCATTGCGAGCGAAGCGAAGCAATCCGGGACGTTATGCCCCTCTGGATTGCTTCACCCTTCTCACTTCGCAATGACGGCTATGCCACGCGCCTCACAATGACGATCCCCACCGTCATTGCGGACGGACTACCTGTCATTGCGAGCGAAGCGAAGCAATCCAGGACGTTATGCCCCTCTGGATTGCTTCACCCTTCTCACTTCGCAATGACGGCTCTGCCACGAATCACGCAAAAACGACATTTTCCATTTTCAATTCTCCATTATCCATTCGCGTAGCGCACTGGATTGCTTCGCCAACGGCAACTGTGTTGCCGCAGGCTCGCAATGACAACTCTGCCACGAACCGCGCGAACCAACACGAACGCCCCCGTCATTGCGAGCGAAGCGAAGCAATCCAGGGAGAGGGCCTTCCCCTGTCAACAACTTAAGAATTTTGGTCCGCGAATGGCGCGAATAAATACGAATAATACATACCCATCAGCG
>JAISZQ010000245.1 GCA_031269165.1 Spirochaetaceae bacterium | reverse complement strand
CTTTGCCCCCGGTTAGCCGGGCGGAAACGCGGGGGAGGGCTGGTTTTTAGGCGAAAAACTCGTTTTCGCCTCCCATACCCCCGTCCTTAGGCTGTCCCAACTCAGCGCGTAGTCCATTGTCTCCGGGATTGGTGTCTTTGCCTCCACCACAACCGCATCCCAGTCCACCTCTTCCGCCTCCTCAGGCGGCTCCCCCGCCACAATCTCCGACCAGTACCGCTCCCCCCAAAGATGCGCCTTCCTTCCCGTCCGCACATTGAACCGGAGGGAGAACGTCTGCTTCAGCCACTGCATGATCTTGGGCAGCTCAAGCCCGTTGGCGGGCCTGATGTAAAACGAAAGCATTGCCTCATCGAGCGTAAGCCCGCGCATCTCGAAACCGAATTTCGCCTTCGTTTCGATGAGGACGCGGTAAAAGAGCGTCACCGCCCACGTCAGCCGGAACAAGGGCTCGCCAACATTAATCTCGGTACGAACTTCGTACCAGACATCTTCTGCCAATTCTCTTGGCCCTTTCATAGAAACCTTCCTTAGAGCCTGTTCCAAAACTGATTGACTGTGCGCTAACCGCGCACGGTTTTGGAACAGCCTCATATTACAATAACGAGAGGTTGTTCCAAAACTCCGCAGGATACAAGTTTCCGCCGTGATTCGGGGGCGTTACGGGGGTTTGACCCCCGTAGAGGGGGTAGCGGAAGACGCGCAAACCCTTTGGAACCTGTAGGGGTTTGCGTGGCTGGAGCGAGGGGGAGACGCGGCAACTTGTTGCCGTTCCCCCTTATGTTTGGTTTTGGAACAGGCTCATGTGAGATCGGAATTGTTGCGGTGTGGCGCATCCCCCTTATTTTTATATGATTGAAGAGGTATACTGATTGAAAGGTATTGTTTATGGAAGATTCCCGTATTGTTTATCTCTCCGTCCCCGAATCGTTGCGCGGGCAGTTTGAGCAGCCGCACGATCACGATGAACATGGCCATTGTGTGACGTCCTCTTTTGAAATTGATCCCGCGATTCCCATTCCCGCCGAGATTCCGCCCGGCGAGGAGCGGCTGCCGCTGGAACGGCTCTCATGGGAGATGATCATAAGCGGGATGATCCGTGTGATTACTGCCGAACCCGACGGAGAGGATGCCGACTATTACCGCGCTTTTATTGCCGCCGTAAAACCGGGCCTTCTGGAAGAGTTTTTCGATGCGGCGTTGATCAAGGCGGAGGCGGGCAATTTTGAGGTAGCGGAGGATATTGCCGCATCTCTCCGGGCCGTCTATCGGCATTCCCCGCTCGCCTACCTTGCCGGGGCACTGGTTACCGAACACAAGGGCGATACCGTTGAATCGGAGGGCCTCGAACAAGATGCCGACCTCATCTACTCCGAGGCGGCCGCATTCTACAAGCGGGCCGTCGCCGAAAAGCCGCCGCTTCCCGCCGCGTTCTTCAACGCCGGTTATTTCTACATGAAACGCCAGAACTTTTCCCGCGCCGCCGAATACTTCGGCAATTTTCTCGATTATACGGAAGACTCAGGGGACGACGAGACCATTGCCCGTCAGCGGGAAAAAGCCGAGGCGGTCATCACCGAGATCGGCAAGCGGAACCTCGACGACGAACTTTTTCGTGAAGCCTACGACTTTATCCGTATTGGCGAAGCGGACAAGGGTCTCGAAAAGGTGAAACGCTTTCTCGAACACCACAGCGATGTCTGGAACGGCTGGTTTCTCTTGGGCTGGGCGCTACGGAAATTGGGCCGCTGGAAAGACGGCGCGGCGGCATTCAAAAAATGCATCGAACTGGGCGGAGACGGGGCGGATGCCCGTAACGAACTTTCTATCTGCCTCATGGAAACCGGCGATACCCGCGCTGCCCGTAGCGAAGCCAGACGGGCACTCTCCTTCGAACCGGACAACATCAAGGTCATCTCTAACCTCGCCGTCATCGCGCTCCGTGAAGGCAAACCGGACGAAGCCGCCGCCTTTTTCCGCACCGTCCTCGACATCGACCCCAACGACCCGGTCGCCAAACGGTATTTCGCCGCCCCGCCGGGGCCATCTTTGGGAGCGGCTTGAGGGGATAGTGCGGCGGGTTCCCCCTACGGGGGAGAAAAGCGTTCACAGTCCTGTAAGGGCCAACTTCCGCCATCTGCCGGTAGCGTTGCCACCTATAGGGGCTGTACCCCGCCTTTAGAGCCTGTTCAGAATCTCAGCAAAAGGGGGAAGTCTCCCACTGTCAACAACTTAAGAATTTTGGTCCGCGAATGGCGCGAATAAATACGAATGATACATACCCATCAGCGCGTATTCGCAACGCCATATATGGCGCACATTCGCGTACATTCGCGGACAAAAAAACTAAAAATCTGTGTAACCCGTTGACCACTCTTATATTCCATTTGCTTAAGTTGTTGACAGCGGAAAGCCTTCCCCTTGTCAACACGTCAAGCAACCAGAAAACAAAGTTCCCCGGATTTTCGCGGACTTTTATACGAAAATCCCTCTTAAATCCGCGTTAATCCGGGCCTTCAGTCCTCGGCGGAATCGACCTTGCCCAGAAGTTCTTTGACTTTGGACGCCTTTCCGACCCGGCCCCTGATGTAGTAGAGTTTTGCGCGGCGCACCTTGCCCCGGCGCGTCACCTCGACGTGGTCGATACGCGGCGAATGAAGCGGGAATATACGCTCGACGCCCACCCCGTACGAGTTTTTCCGCACCGTGAAGGTTTTTCGGACACTGCCGCCTTTAATGGCGATCACCAGACCCTCGTAAATCTGGATGCGCTCGGTCTTACCCTCGACAATCTTGAAGTGAACCTTCACCGTATCCCCGACCTTAAATTTGCCGGGCTTTTCTTTGAGCTGAGCCGCTTCAAGCGTTCTTATCTCGTTCATGTTGAACCTCTCTTACAATCTCGATTATCTCTTTAATCTCTTTCGTCTCTCGACCGGCAGCATCACCGCCGGGCCCGTGTCCCGCCGGAATTTCCGCCAAAATCTTTGCCAGCAGTTCGGGACGAACCTGCATCGTCTTCTCAATCCGCTTCTTGAGCCGCCACTTACGAATCTGCTCGTGATGGCCGGAAAGAAGAACCGGAGGCACCGTAAGGGTACCATACTCTGGCGGCCGTGTCCACTGGGGGTACTCAAGGAGCCCCCCGATAAAACTTTCCTCGTCCAGCGATTCCCCGGTGATCACCCCGTCGATGAGCCGATACACCGCGTCGATGACTGAAAGCGCGGCGACCTCCCCCGACGAAAGCACATAGTCCCCCACGGAAATCTCCCGGTCGACATACAGGTCAAGCACCCGCTGATCCACGCCCTCGTATCGGCCGCACAACAGCACCAACTCTTTTTCCCCGGCAAACTCCTCCGCCGTCTTCTGGTTAAAAAGTTCTCCCGACGGCGAAAGATAGACAACGAGTCGTTCCCGACTTTGCCGCTCGGTTTTATCCCCAACAACCACGTCACGGCGGGACACCCCGACAGCCTCAAACGCCCGGCCAAGCGGCTCACAGAACATCAACATTCCGGGCCCGCCGCCATAGGGCGCGTCATCACAACTACGGTGCCTGTCCGTCGCATAATCCCGAATCTGCACCGCCTGATACTCGACCAAGCCGCGTTCAACCGCCTTTGCCATGATGGACGAGGCGAAATACGCGCCCGTTATCTCAGGAAAAAGCGTCAGTACGGTAAACTTCATGAAACTGCATCCAAGCAATCAATCAAGCCGGGCAACCATCCGATCATCATTCGGTCATCATCCAATCAATCAAGCACCCACGGCGCGCGCAGAACGATAGTCCCGTTTTCCAGCGAAACCGCACCCGTAAACTCGTCCCGAAACGGAACCAGCCGGGTGCCGCCCCGCGAACCGTCCGCCGAAGCGGTCTCGCCCACGTTCACTTCAAGCAACAGCCCCCCGCCCCCCTCGAAGACCCCGGTAACCACGCCGAACACCGCGCCCGCCTCGACGCCGGGCGTTTTTCCGTCCGCCACGAGGCATAACCCTTTCAGGTCTTCGATGTAGTACTCGCCCTCTTCAAGCGGCGCGGCATCCTCGCGGCTAACCACGATCTCAGAGCCGGTCAACAACTTAGCCTTTTCAGGCCCGTCAACCCCCTCAAAGAGGATGATTCCCCCGTCGGAACGTCCGTCGCCGGAAGGCCCTCCCTTCCAAGCGTGCTTCCGGGGCCGCATATCCGGCCGAATTTCCACGACCCGGCGCGCGGTTTCCACCCCGTTTTTACGGAGCGTCATCGACCCAAGCCGTTCAAGATGAGCCGTCTCGCCCGAAAAAGAACGAAACTTGACAAACCCCTCCAGTCCGAAGGGCTGCCCCAGCATCCCGGCGACAAACCGTTCGATAAACCGACTGCTCATCGACAAACCGTTTGACAAACCGTTCAGTCAAGGATTTCGAGTACGGCCCGCTTCCCGTCTTTCATGGTTGCCGCGAGCAGTATCGTTCTGATGGACTTGGCGATACGCCCATGTTTACCGATCACCTTGCCAATATCCCCCGGCGCGACATGAAGCTCCAGTATCGTCGAGTTCTCACGCTCAATCACATCGACTCTCACGCCCGCCGGGTCGTCAACCAACGACTTGACTATGTATTCAACGAGATCTTTTTCCATGTGTCTTTCCTACGTTTTTCCCGCATTTCCCCGCTTGGCGCAAGGCTATGAGAAATAAAACTCTTTGCGATTCAGCAACTTCCGCACCGTATCCGACGCGGTAGCCCCTTTCGAGACCCAATCCCGGACCTTTTCGGCATCGAACCGCACCTGCTTATCCTCCGTTTCAATCGGATGATACACCCCAACCTCGTCAATCGTTCTGCCATCACGAGCAGACGCCCGGTCAATGACCACGATGCGGTAGAACGGCCGCTTCTTCGTCCCCAATTTTTTCAGCCTTATTCTGGCACTCATACTAACTCCTCTCTCCACCCTCAATAATCTCATGACAGGGCGCTTCTTCTCAATAAAGTATAAGGAGGGGGAAGTCTCCCCCTCGCTCCAGCCCGCACTCCGTTTGGGCTTCCGCTACCCCCTCTGCGGGGAGTTCCCCGCAACGCCCCCCGTCACGGCGGCGGCTTGGTTCTCCAAGCGAAGGCAACGGAATCGTTCCTTATCACCCTCAATACTCAGGCCGTCTGCTCCGCGTCCTTCTCATCAGCTTGCGGCGCATCGACTTTTTCTTTCTGTTCAGAATCGTCGAAGGTTTTTCAAAATACTCGCGTTTTTTATACTCGCGGATAATACCTTCCTTCTCAACCATTCTCTTAAACCGTTTGATCGCCTTTTCCAGCGACTCCGAATCGTCTACAATAATATGTGCCATATACTCACCTCCTTTGGGAAGCCCTTAAATTCGTTATGGGTGAAAACGCTTAGCGTTTACCTACTGTAACCCTAGTTTACCCAGAATGAGATTTTTGTCAAGTACCGCCCGGTTTACGAGGGCGTCGGGGTCGGTGTTTTCGGTTGCCGCGCGGATTTCCCAGTGCAGGTGGGGGCCCGTGGCGAGGCCGGTCGCGCCGGATGCGCCGATTGTGGTGCCCGCGTCGATGATGCTCCCCTCCACGACATTCACGGCGCTGAGGTGGTAGTAGAGCGAATAGAGGCCGGGAAGGTGTTCCATCACGACCGAATAGCCGGTGGATATGCGGAACTTTGCCAGTACGACCTTGCCCCGCGCGCAGGCCTTCACCACAGTACCCGTGGGAACACCGTAATCGACCCCGGCGTGTATCGAAGTGTCCCGCCCGCCTGTGGTGTACACATAGACGCGCCGGTCGCCGAAATGACTCGTGCGGCGGGTGTTGGCCGGAACCGGCGGCACAAACGGCCCCTCGCTGTACACCGTGTTACCCGTCCGGGAAAGAATCGTCCAGAGTTCGTCAGCCTGGGTCGTCTTCACCGGATCGGGCTTGGTGCGGATGTCCGTGTTGCTCTGGTTGAGCGGAATCTCCTCGGCGTTAAACCGGCGTTCGGCAACCACGATCCGCTGTTCGGCCAAGACCGCCAGAGCCGCGCCACTCCCCGTTTCGAGGCGCACCGTCATCTCGCCGCCCGTCGCCGTGGCAGGAACGCTCAGAACCGCCGTCCAACAGGAAACCGGCGCGGACGCGCCATCCGGCGGGGTCGCGGAAAGGTAAGAGAAAAACCGGGCGCGGGAAAGCCGCCGATTGCTTCCATTGTACAACGAAGCATAAACCGGATCGGCGGGATCGGCGGAAGGGAAAACCAGCGCGACGGTCAGCGGTTCCCCCGGACGCGGGTTGTCGGGAATCACCGCAAACGTAACGCTCTGCGCGAAAAGGGGTGTCCCCAGCACGGCGCACAGAAGCACCCCGAGAAAGACGCAACCCCGCGCCCGCCCGTGCCGATGCAAGACCGCATCCACGAGAGTATTCCTTGTGATCCTAGCCATACCCGTAAGCATACCTGAAAATGAGGCGAATGACCACTATAACTTAAGAATTTTGTCCGCAGATTGACGCGGATTTCACACGGATTTAATCCACCCGTCATTGCGAGCAAGCCCCCCCGTCATTGCGAGCGAAGCGAAGCAATCCAGGGAGAGGGCCTTCCCCTGTCAACAACTTAAGAATTTTGGTCCGCGAATGGCGCGAATAAATACGAATAATACATACCCATCAGCG
>JAISZQ010000229.1 GCA_031269165.1 Spirochaetaceae bacterium | reverse complement strand
TTTACCGTCTGACCCCCGTTGAAGGGGGTAGCGTAGGGCGTAGACCGGAGCGAGGGGGAAGGCTTTCCCCCTTTTGCTGGGTTTTTAAACAGACTTTGAGGAGATTTTGAACAGACTCTAAGTTGTTGACAGGGAGAGACATCTCCCAACTGAATAGTTAATTGATTATAGGAGGAAAAGATGTCAAGAATAGTTACGCTCGCGTCAGGGCAGTTTGGCGACATGAAATTGGAAGACTTGTGCGCGTTCGCGTCGAGGCTGGGGTACGATGGGCTGGAACTTGCCACCCACGCGCATTTTGATGTTCAGAAGGCGCTTTCGGACGACGGTTATATCCCGCACATCAGGGAAACGCTGAAAAAGTACAACCTGCGGTGCGAGGCGATAAGCGCCCACCTTACCGGACAGTGCGTGGGCGATCTTTGGGACGAGCGGCTGGACAACTTCGCGCCTGCCCGTCTTGCGGGAAAGCCCGCCGAGATTCGCGCCTGGGCCGTCGCAGAGATGAAGGACAGCGCTCGCGCCGCGAAAAAGTTCGGCGTCAACGTGGTGAACGGTTTTACCGGGTCGCCGATCTGGGCCCGCTGGTATTCGTACCCGCAGACTTCCGCGAAGATGATCGACGACGGCTTCAACCTGATATACGAGTTGTGGTCGCCCATATTCGACGTGTTCGACGAATGCGGCGTTAAGTTCGCGCTCGAAGTCCACCCCTCCGAGATCGCGTTCGACTACTACACGACCGAACGCCTTTTCACGCGCTTCAACTTCCGCCCCACGCTGGGACTCAACTACGACCCAAGCCATCTGCTCTGGCAGGGCGTCAACGAGGTTACGTTTGCCCGCGACTTTGCGAAAAAAATCTATCACGTTCACATGAAGGACGTGAAAAGGTACCGGAACGACCGTGCCGGAATCCTCGGATCGTTCTTGCCGTTTGGCGACACGCGCCGCGCATGGGACTTTGTTTCGGTCGGCTATGGCGATGTCGACTTTGACGGCATTATCCGCGAGCTGAACGCGGCCTCGTACGAGGGCCCGCTTTCCGTCGAGTGGGAAGATTCCGGCATGGACCGGGAGACGGGCGCGTCCGAAAGTTTACGGTATGTGCGGCGCATGAACTTTTCCGCCTCGGCCTCCGCATTCGACAGCGCGTTGAGCGCGCGGGGCGCGAATGGATAATGGAGAATTGAAAATGGAAAATGCCGGGGTTTGGACGTTGGACGCGTTTTTCCTATAATTTTCCGTTTACCATTGAGGCTGTTCCAAAACTGACGTTTTGGAACAGCCTCTAATGATATTGTGTTTATGGATACCAATTTATTGTAATCTTTTTTCGTTAGAGTTGTCTTGTACTGGAGGGAGAAGTTGACAGGGGAGAATGAGGGGTGTTATAAATACTATATTTAGGTAAATCAAGAGTATGATTTTGCTTTTTGTGTATGATAAATGAGATGCATGGTGTAAAATACATGGGTTTTTTGGGTATTGGGGGAGAATTTGTTATTTAATTCTATCGATTTCGCTCTATTTTTGCCAATAGTATTTTTTGGTTATTGGTTTATTGTGCGCAAAAACCTCAATATACAAAATGCCTTTATAGTAGTATCCAGTTACATATTCTATGGATGGTGGGATTGGCGTTTTCTGATTTTAATATTCCTTAGCACATTATTGGATTTTCTGGTTGGGTTAGGCTTGGCGAGGACAAGACAAGACAAGACAAGACAAGACAAGACAAGACAAGACAAGACAAGACAATTATACTCTTTTTTAGTGTTTTTGTCAACCTAGCAATACTTGGGGTTTTCAAATATTTTAATTTTTTTATCGATAATTTTTTAGAGGCATTTGTTTTTCTGGGAATAAAATTAAATCCTTACCACGTAGAAATAATTCTGCCTATTGGCATTAGTTTTTATACATTTCAAACAATGAGCTATTCCATTGATATATACAAAGGAAAGCTGGAGCCGACTAAAAATTTTATCGCCTTTGCCGCCTTTGTATCATTTTTCCCACAACTTGTTGCAGGACCAATTGAACGGGCAAGCAATTTATTGCCGCAGTTCCTTAATAAAAGAGCATTCAATTATGCTAAGGCTGTTGAAGGGTGTAAACAAATGCTGTGGGGGTTTTTTAAAAAGATAGTAATTGCGGATAATTGCGCCATTTATGCTAATATGATATTTGATAATTCAACAGAATATTCCGGTAGCACTCTTTTGTTAGGGGTTTTCTTTTTTGCATTCCAAATATATGGAGACTTTTCCGGCTATTCAGATATTGCCATAGGTACTTCCCGCCTGTTTGGTATTAATTTGATGAATAATTTCAAGTATCCATATTTTTCTCGTGATATAGCGGAATTTTGGCGCCGGTGGCATATCTCGCTGACAACGTGGTTTAGAGATTACGTATACATACCATTGGGCGGCAGTCGGCATGGCATATGGATAACGATAAGGAATACCTTCATTATTTTTCTGGCAAGCGGATTTTGGCATGGTTCAAAGTGGACGTTTATTGCATGGGGGTTTATACATGCGCTTTATTTTTTGCCATTAGTATTATTAAATAAAAATAGAATAAATATAACTCCAATAGCAGAAGAACGGTTTTTTCCAAGTATTCATGAGCTTATGGCTATTTTACTAACATTCCTCGTAACTTGCCTCGGGTGGGTCTTTTTTCGGGCAGAAACGCTTGGTCATGCTTTTAGTTACATCAGGGGAATATTTTCAATGACTTTGTTCTCTGTTCCTGATTTTGATGGACGGAAGAGCGCCTTAATGACAATATTTTTAATAGCGATCTTTTTGCTTGTTGAATGGGCCGGGAAATCAGATGATTTTGCCATTAAAAGACTGTTTTCTGGTTCTCATAGAATTTTTAGATGGGGGTTTTATTATATACTTTTATTTTCAATAATAATCTGCTATGTCTATACAGTTCCGCAGGAATTTATATATTTTCAATTTTAGGAGAAATCGTATGAAACAATTTTTACAAAAACTGATAATATTTGTTTCTTTTCCGCTTATAATACTTTTGTTCATATTTTTGCCTCCTTTTTTTCTGATATGCCGTTCGGGGGAATTAATACCAATTAATGCAATAATAAGAATTCAACAGTCAAGTGATAATGTATTAGTAGGGACGGCAATCCAAAATATTGACGCACAGCTAAAATTTGAAACTACAAAAATAATAAACCCTGATATTCTTGCTTTGGGTACATCCAGGGTTATGCAATTTCGACGGGAATATTTTAATGACGATGTTGTATTTTATAATGCCGGTGGAGTGGTTGTAAATTTGATGCAATACATTGATTTTATTACTGCTTTGGAACATAATCCCGAATATGTCATTATTGGCCTAGATCAATATTTTTTTAATGAAGCCTATACAAAAGGGGATCAGTCCCATGCGGTATATGCATATACCTATGATCCTATAAAGATAGTGGTCAATGGTTTTAAAAAGATGTTACAAAAAGAATTGACATACCAGCCGTATATATATAATAATAACATTGGACTTACGGCAAAAGTTCATGGAGATGGTTTTAGAAAAGACGGCTCATATTTTTACAATCGTATCATAAATGAACCAAATTCTGACTACAACAGTAAATTTGTATTTCCATTTGAAGATACTATTAAAAGAATTGATGCTGGAAATGCGAGGTTTGAATATGGGGAGGATATATACAGGGAATCAATCAAACAGGTTGTTTTATTATTAAATGAATGCAAACGGCGTAATATTAATGTGATTGCCTTTATCCCTCCATTTGCTCCGTATGTAAATTTAAAAATGGAAGAGAGCGGTAATTATAATTATGTAAAGAAAATACACACAACGCTATATCCTATTTTTGAACAATTTGATTACGAATTCTATGATTTTACCGACTCATCACATTTATCAGACGATAGTATGTATCTTGATGGATTTCATGGAAATGATAATGTCTATCATAATATTCTTCTTGATATTAAATCTAATAATTCTATCTTGGGAAGATATATAAAATGAAAAGAGGCGACTTCGCCTAGCAGTCCCGTATATGCTTCGCGGCCGATAGGTGGCCAGGCTACGGTTTCGCTAAGCCATTCCGCTACGGCAACTTGCCGCCTTGCCCTAGCTACTCTGGGGAACATTCCCGTGCAAAATTCCGGCACATTTGGGACGGGTGATAGCGCAGACAGACCACGCTATTGCTTAGGCGTGGGGGTAACAGGCCGCCGCGATTGGAGGGGGGGAATGGCAGATTGCCTTGCGTTCAGGCAGTTTGTTCCGTTCGTGACGGTTCGTGAGGTGGTTCTAAAAAATGAGCCTGTTCCAAAACCCCTAAATAAACAGATGGAGGTACTTTAATGCCGCGAGGCATAGTACTGTAGTCATCGAAACAAACGACACTTTCCGGTAACCCTTCACGTATATAGAGCGGGGTATAAGGCTGTAACAGGACGGCGCCTTCGCTTCCGTTAACTGTTCCATCGGTATCGCTAACCGGCTGTCGTATTTGCTCCCGTCACAACGACGGTCAGGGGAAAGTCCGTGTTACTGACATCAAGATGTAATTTGTAGCCTTCCCAGAACGGGACGTTTCCCTCACTGTTTTTCTTGCATCCCCACGCGCACTCTTTATTGATCGCGTCAAGGGATGTCTTCGCGTCCTGTTTCGTCTGCTTTTCTATGACCGTCGGCTCTTTTGGAGATTTTGGGCTGTTTTCAAGCGGTTTTCCACGCTTTTTCGCCGGTTCCGGCACCTTTTCTTTAGGTTAGGTTTCTTACTAATTTTCTCCCGCGCCGGTATCGCCGTCGAGTCCTGGTTCACATGATATACGACCACGTCTTTATCCTTTTTCGGGCTTTATGCGCCACCACCGCTATCCCCTCCAGCGTCTTTTCAAGCAGCCCTTCTTGTCCCGAAAGAAAAGAAAATATCCGGGAAAACGCCGCCTTACCGGGTACCTTCGCAAACCCGCACGGCAACCACAGGTTCGGCTCACCTTCTCTATCCCGAAATACCTCATGGCTAAAAAGCCTCTCATAAAATCATAAAAGGAGCGGGTTCATACGGTATCCGCCCCGTTCCCGCATACAGGCGTATAAGCGAGAGTATCTGTTCTTCAATAACCCGAAAGATGCGCGGGAATGTTTTGTATTCGTCTGACCGATATTCCTCAAAACATCCTTGAAGACCGAAGGGAATGTTCAGAAGAGATTGCGCTCCTCCAATGATTTGGGCTATAGTTTTCATGGCTGGAGGGGGGGGGGGACGTTTCGCGCGAAGGGATAATTAAAAATGGAAAATGGAAAATGCCGGGGTTTGGACGCTGCACGCGCTTTTCCTATAATCTTTCGTTTACCAATGAGGCTGTTCCAAAACTGACGTTTTGGAACAGCGTCTTTTCTCAAAATAGCAAAAAAACAAGAAAAAACGGGCAAAAAAGCGGGTGTCCACTTGACAAAAAATGCGGCTGTGATATAATAGGGTTGTAATGAGGAGATTGGTGACGCTGAAAATGTTTTTTACTCAAATTGTGTGCGAGAAGACATTTTTCTCTCAAACTTTGGGTGAAAAAGTATTTTTAGGGCGAGAACTGACCCCCCCCCCCCCGCAAAACATATCTCGTTATAACCGCATCTGCTTATTTTGTAACTTTTTCTTCCATAGTATACGCACTATACACACTTTTAATGGGAGACGGGACGAAAAGTGCCGTTTTCCCCGCGACGTTCCCTTCTTATGGTCTTTCGCCTTATTTAATTTTGCCGTTATTTCCCGTTTGGGGGATACCTATATTTTTTTTTGCAAGGAGTAATAAATGCAAATGAAGAAAATCGTGAGTTTGTTGTGTGTGGCTCTGGCGTTTTGTCTTATCGCCGGAAACGTGTTTGCCGCTGGGAAAAAGGAAGCGGGAAACACCGTGTACGTGTTCGGGCCTACGCCTGACCACGGGTGGACCGGTTCTGCGGCGCGTTTTGCCGAGGAAAAGATTGCCCAGTTGAACGCGGCGGGGGGAAAGTACAATTACGTGTTCCGTAGCGCGGGCAACCCCGACGATCAGATCAAGCAGATCGAGGCGATGCTGGCGGAGAGCAAAAAACCCGCCGGTGTGGTGATTCAGGCGAGCGACAACATGGTTCAGGCTGCGGTTGAGCAGATCGCCAACGCGGACATCCCGCTCATCCTGTTCGACCGGTTGCTTGACGGGACCAGTCCGCTCATCAGGCAGAAGATGCTTATCGCGATGAGTGCCGACAATTACGCGATCGGCGCGGGCGCGGCCTACTACATGGTGCAGAAGGGCCTTACCCCCGGCGAGGCTATCTGGGAACTCCCCGGCGACAATTCGGCGGTAAGTGTTGAGCGGGGAACCGGTTTCCGGGAATTCCTCACCGGCAAACGGCCCTTCAATGACGACCAGGGACGGGCTCACACCATTCCTGCGGACAAGAAATGGACCGATGCCCAGGTCAGCAGCGCCATCACCTCTTCCCAGGTTGCCAACTGGTCGCGGGACAACGCCAAGACCTACTTCGAGTCCTACATCGCGGGCAAGACGCCCCAGACGATGGCAAAATGGCTGTGGACGATGGACGATGAGTTTGTGATGGGCATTCTGGAACTTCTCCAAACTCCCGCGAAGGCTGCCGAAAACGCGGTCTTTGAGTCCACCGTCAAGGTTATCACCGGCTGCGGCGGCCTTACCGCGCTTTACGACGTGATGGGCCGGACCAAAGCAACTGCCGGCAACCAGCTCTACCAGCCCGACGGTGTCGCGATCATGAGTCCAACCTGCCGCCCCGGTTTCTTTGTTGACGCCATCCAGTTTATGGATGACGCGCTGAACGGCAAAGACATCACCGTACACTTTACGGACAAGGCGGCGAAACGTTTCCACGAGCCTCCGCATCTTGTCGATACGGCAAGCTGGGCGGCCAACAAGAACAATCCGAGCTGGCGCGGATTTGACTGACGGCGGTACCCCGGAAGCCGCCGAGGGACACGCTGATTAACTTGACGCCAATCCGCGTGTCCCGATGCATTTGCTCATTTCATTGCGCAAATGCGTCATTAAAGCAGCCTTGATTTATTCTCGATTGAATAAATCAAGGCTTCCCGAGCGGTTTCCGGGGTACAACAGCACATGAATTTTTGTCCGCAAATTACGCGGATTTTTAGTTTTTTTGTCCGCGAATGTACGCGAATAGAAACCACTGTAGATTGCGCCGTAAACGGCGGCTGATTTTTATCGATAACGCGGATTTTAATTAAAAAATCTGCGCTCATTCGTGTCGCCATTTGGCGCAATCTGGGTAATCTGTGGACTTTTCTTTTTGTGTAAGGTTTTGATGGTGGAAGAGGGTCTGTTCCGCCGTGATCCGGGGGCGTTACGAGGGCCCCCTACAGCCCTCAGTGTCCTGCTTCGGACTTCCGGGCCGGGGCGCGGCACACCTACGGTGTGCTTCGGTAATGCGTCCATCCGGGGGCGTTACGGGGGCGGGCCCCCGTAGAGGGGGTAGCGAAAGACCCTAAGCGGAGCGGCGGTCTGGAGCGAGGGGGAGACTTCCCCCTTTATGCGGGGTTTTGAAACAGGCTCAAACTAATACAGGTTGTGTAACGATGACGATACTTTCGATGAAAAATATTTCCAAATCGTTTTTTGGGATAACGGTTTTGGATGACGTGAACCTTGAGGTTTTGTCCGGTGAAGTTCACGCGTTGCTGGGAGAAAACGGCGCGGGAAAATCCACGCTGATGAATATTTTGGGCGGGGTTTATAAAAAAGATTCCGGTGAAATCACGGTCAACGGTGCGAGGCTGGAAAACGCTTCCGTCCATGAATCCGAAAAATCCGGCGTGGCCTTCGTCCATCAGGAACTGAATCTTTTTAACGACCTCCTCGTCTTTGAGAACCTGTTTCTCGGCAAGGAACTGGTGTACAAGACGGGGACGCTGAACAAGAAAGCAATGATCGCCCGCGCCGAAGAACTGTTTGGCAGTCTGGGCGTCAACATAAACCCTCGCGCGCTGACCGCGAATCTTGAAACCAGTCAGAAGCAACTGCTGGAGATTGCGAAGGCGCTCGACGCGGACGCGAAGCTGATCATCCTTGACGAGCCGACAACGGCGCTGAACACGTCTGAAATCGAACATCTTTTTTCCATAGTCCGGCGGCTGAAAGGGACGGGAGTGAGTTTTATCTTCATTTCCCATAAAATGCCTGAAATTTTTACGATAGCGGATCGGTATACGGTGTTGCGGAACGGGCGTTTTATCAAAAGCGGTAATATCGCGGATACCAATCCCCAGGAACTTACCACCCTGCTGGTGGGTCGCGAGGTTTCCGACCGCGCGATATACGAAGAACGGGCGTTGGGCGAGGTGATATTCGAGATGGAGCACTGTTCGGGCGACGGCTTCCATGATGTTTCGCTGAAGGTGCGGAAGGGCGAGATCATCGGGTTCACCGGTCTTGCGGGTTCCGGCGCGAGCAGCCTGATGCAGACAATATTCGGGGCCGGCCGTTTCACCTCCGGCAAAGTTACTTTTTTGGGCAAAGAATTTTTGGATAAGGAATCTTTTTGCGTCAACACACGCGCCTACAATATTCATACCGCGATGAAAACCGCCCATATCGGCATGATGGCGAGCAACCGCAAGGAGAATTCGATTCTCCCGTTCATGCGGATTCTTGAAAATCAGTATGTCTCCGAACACACGCTTTCGGCGTTCAAGTTTCATATTTTCAAGAAAAAAGAAATCGCAAAATACAACGACTATAAAGGACTGTTGAATATCAAGGCAAACGATCACGCCGATCTTATCACCAGTCTTTCCGGCGGCAACCAGCAAAAGGTCATTCTCGCCCGGCTCTTGAACACCAACGCCGCTATTTTCCTGTTGGACAATCCGACGCAGGGCATAGATGTGGGCGCGAAGAGCGAGATTTACAAACTGATTCTGCGGCTGTCGGAACAGGGCAAGACGATTCTGGTCAACACCCTTGAAATACCGGAAATCGAAAAGGTCGCCGATCAATGCGTGGTTTTTTATCACGGCAGGATTCACGCGATTCTTGGAAGAAATAAGATAGACGAAACAACGGTGATGCTTCACGCGACAGGCGCGGTACCGGCGCTTGAAAGCGGAGACGGGCAGACCGCGCAAGGAGAAACAGAGTTATGAGTGATGTTGTTATCGAGGTAAAACGCGCGAAAACACAGGATAAAATCCTTGAATTTTGGGAACGTTTTAGTTATGTTGCTATTTTTATCGCCATATTCATAACGTTTGTGGTGGTAAGCAAGAACCTTACCTGGTCGGGCGTGATGCTGGTTCTGCGCCAGAGCGCGGTTATCGGCATCATCGGGTTCGGTATGGTGCTGGTCATTCTGGTGGGGGACATCGACCTTTCCGTCGGTTCGGGCATGGTGCTGATTTCCGGCTTAAGCGTGATGGCCTACAACGCCACGGGCGGCAATACGTTCGTCATGTTGCTGGCGGCTCTGGGCATGGGTCTTGTCGCGGGTCTTTTCAACGGCATTCTGGTGGGGCTTGCGAAGATGCCGCCCTTCATCGTTACGCTTGCCACGATGCTGATATTCCGGTCGATGGCTCTCTATATCAGCGATTCAAAACTCTACGAACTGGATTCGTCCCTGCCTTCGTTCAGGACGCTCCACTATGGTTTTGGCAACTCGTCTTTTCTGACCATTCCTATTGCCGGTCTGATGTTCCTGCTGGTTGCCGCCGCCGTCGTCTATCTGTGTACCTCGACAAAGTACGGCAAAAAGATATACGCGCTGGGCAGCAATCCCAAAGCGGCGCGGCTTGCGGGTATCAACACCGAATGGCTCAAGGTAAGCCTGTTTGTGATCTGCGGCCTCCTCGTAGGGTTTTCCGCCTTCGTAAACGCCGCGATGAACCGTAGCGTCTCGCCGGCCACCACCGGCCAGACCTTTGAAATGTTCGCCATCGCGGGCATCGTGCTGGGCGGTATCAGTATGTCCGGCGGCAAAGGCCACACGGCGGGCATCATCTTTGGCACATTGTCGTTTACGATGGTGAGCCGCATCATCGACGCCTTTGAACTCAGCACCACGATGAACAACACGGTCAAGGGCATCATTCTGCTTATGGCAATCGCCTTGCAGATGATAAAAAGGCGTTCCCGCGAATAGGCATGATAAACGCATAGCATAAAAGGCACCCGCGAACAGACACGAACGGAACAAACCGCCTGAGCAACTGTTCGTGAGGTTGCGGACCAAGGGCGGGGGATATTCTATCCCTTGAGGTTCGGACTCGTCATTGCGAGGCGCAAAGCAACGAAGCAATCCAGACGGAGAAGGCTCTCCACACCGGATTGCTTCGCTCCGCTCGCAATGACAGGGGTTCGCTCGCAATGACGAAGGTATCGTCATTGCGAGGCGGTGGCGTGCTGCCTTCGGTAGCGTGGCCGACGGCGAAGCAATCCAGACGGGGAAGGCTCTCCACACCGGATTGCTTCGCCCGCTCTCATGAGCGCCGCGCTCGCAATGACGAAGGTATCGTCATTGCGAAGCGGTGGCGTGCTACCTCCGGTAGCGTGGCCGACGGCGAAGCAATCCAGACGGGGAGGGCTTTTATCAGGGAGCCGGACGCGGCCTGTAACGCCCTGATGAAAAGTTCCATTGATTGCTTTTTCTGGTCTTCAGAACCGATGGTCATGTGTCAGCCCCCGTTAGTGGGTTTCCGTTGTGCATAAATTGGTTATTTTGCAAACGCCGTCCCGCGTAAAATACAAGAGGCGGTATTTGTCGTTTCTTGACTTGACGTCAAGGCTCCATAACTCTGACGAGCCTTCCAGTTTGTGCGGTGATTTCCGGTCGAACAATGTTTTATCGCTAAACGCCTTGAGTGTCATGAGTATGTTTTTTTCATAGCCGTTCGGGATGTTCATCGTGCATAGTTCAAGACATACCGGACGGGGAAAAGGCGGACGATAAACGGTTGTCGGAACAACGTCGGCAACGGGAGCATCGGCTTTTTTCGCGGTTGGCGTTTTGGCCTTATTCTTCGTCTTCATCTGAAAAATCGAGACTGTCCGTAAAATAATCATGCATAACGTCAATGCTGATTTTCCCGCTTGGCCGCCCGGGTTGGTAAGCGTCCCGCCACGGCTTCTCCCAATGCGTCTGTTGGATCAGCGCGACACCGGACATTTCGCCGAAACACGCGAGGGCTTTGTCTACGGCGTCTATTTCTTCAATGCCTAACGGCAAAAGCCCATCTGCCGGGGGAATGACGTCGAAGCCGTGATGCTTGTAAGAACGGTAGACATCCGGCACAACCGGCCCGTAGTCCCACGCTTCGATGTCCTCCGGGAATAGCGGAGACTTCCCGTGCAGGACAAGGTGAACCCCCTGGCTGTAGTAGAGCAACTTTTGCAGTTTGAGGTTGTCTACCGGAAGAGACTTGATAATGTACTTGGCAACTTCCTGTGCTTTGGCCATATTTTACTCCTATTCTTAAAAGGCTATTATACCATAAATTGCAATGCGCGTTTATTGCGCCGGGGGCACACTGCCCCATCTTGTCCACTCAATAGTTGTGCCGTCTATACAGGTGGTGTCTATGGACGGGGCGATAATGGTAAAGCGCGCCATGTTACCACCTCCGGCAACAGCCAAAGAGACAAGCAAAACGAGCAATTTCCCTATTCGTGTCATGCTACCCCTTCGGCCTTTTCTTTGTCCTACCCATGCAAATTCTTCTATAACATATGAATTTAATCCGTTATCGGATTTTTTCCTTTTTACACCTATCCTTCCTATCCACGCTGTACGGATGCGGAACCCAAACCCTGTTGACTTTTCCGCATAGCCGCAACTCCCCGCGCCGAGCCAATGACCATAGCCCTGCCCTGCTTATCAAGCAAACGGTAGATACGCAGCAACTCGGCCTCGTCGTCGGCAAGCATGGTATCATCAACGCCCGTCAGCAACCAGCGCACTGACACATGAAGATAGTCGGCTATACAAAGCACTTTGTCTGCGGCGGGGATATGTCCCTTGCTCCAGTCCGTTATCGACTGAACCGATTTTATCCCTGCCACACTAACCAAGTGTTTACGGCACTCGCGCCTTGC
>JAISZQ010000222.1 GCA_031269165.1 Spirochaetaceae bacterium | reverse complement strand
TGGTCATCCGCTACCCCCTTCAACGGGGACAAAACCATGCGGTGCATGGTTTTGTGGGCGTACCCCAAGCGTCCACGGACGGACGCATTACTGAAGCACGCCGTAGGTGTGCCACGCCCCGGCCCGGAAGCCCGAAGCAGGACGCGGAGGGCTGTAGGCGCCCCCGCAACGCCCCCATCCCCGCACGAACATAAATGGAATACACACCCGTCAAAATAAAAGTCCGTGTCTGTTCGTGAAGTTGCGGACCATAGGCCCGTTGGTAAAATGGTATGGGTTTATCCTAACCCGCGATCATTTCCCGATGATGGAAATGTCCGCGCCGAGCCACTGGGTGGCGATCTTGGCGACCGTGCCGTCTTTGGCCATCTCCAGCAGAATTTCCCACACCCGATTGGCAAGCGCCTCGTCGCCTTTGCGGAACCCGATACCAAACTCTTCCTCGCCCAGCCGGTCGTCGAGGATGCGGAAATCTTTCCCGGAACGGCGGATGTTGTCGTTGGCGACGACGAGGTCGATCACCACGGCATCAATGCCGCCGACATCCAGATCCATGAGCGCGGTCAAAAAGTCCTTGTACTCGACAACCTCTTTGAGGCTGTTCTTGAACTCAGGCGCGTCGTCGAGCGCGTCAATCGAGGACGATCCGGTCTGGGTTCCGGCCTTCTTTCCCGCGAGGTCGGCGAGCGCCCGCACGGGCGAGTTGCCCTTTACCACGATGACCTGGGCGTTTTTCAGGTACGGCGGCGTGTAACGGATCACTTTCGCCCGCTCTTCGGTGATGGTGAAGCCGCTCCAGATACAGTCGATCTGTCCCGTGGCAAGTTCCTGCTCTTTGGCGTTCCAGTCTATGGGCTGGGGTGCCAGTTCCACACCGAGCCTCCGGGCAACTTCCCGCGCAAGGTCGATGTCGTAACCGACAATCTCGTTAGCCTCGTTGCGAAAACCCATCGGCGGGAAGGCGTCGTCAAGACCGAGCACCAGTTTCTTCGCCTTGAGCACTTTCTCAAGCGAATTGTCGCTTGAAACATTGCCCGGCGATGTCCCCGGCTGGTCCGTTGCTTTCTTCCCGCCCGCGAAAACCGCGCCTGAAACGAGAACCCCGACTATCAACAACAAAAATATTTTTTTCATTTTCTCAAAATCCTCCTGTTTTGTTGTGTTTGTAGTATAATAGGAGATATGGAAAAAAAGGTCTACCGGTCTGAAGAATTGTTCCTCGGTGGAGACAGGGGGGACAGCGGGGACAGGCCCCGTTACCGGGTTACGATAGCCGATCCCGCCGGCAATCTCACTGCGCTGGTCGAGGCTGAAGACGATGTGCCGGTTATGTCTTGGACGAACGAGGAACGGCAGCGTATCACCCGCCGGATCATGCGGGAATGTCCGGCGGTTGAGCAAGTTGGCTTTGTGATACCGGGGATGCCGGAAGCGGGCGGGGGAACAGGCAGTCTCTGGCGGCTCGAGATGGCGGGCGGAGAATTCTGCGGAAACGCGGCCCGCAGTTTCGGCCTTTTTGTGGCGCGGAAACAGGGACAACGCGGAAAAGGTGCCGTTCCCGTCACGGTATCCGGCGCGAAAGACCCGCTCATCGTCCGTGCCGACACCGAAAGCGGCGAGGCCGAAGTCGCGCTTCCCCCGCCCCGGAAAATCGCAACGATCCGGTACCGGGGCACGGCGTTACCCGCCGTCATGTTCGACGGGATCACGCACGTTATTATGGAAGGAATCGACGAACACACGGACAAGGCCGCGCTGACCGAGACCTTTTTCGCGGTAAAGGAAACGGCGTACAACGCCCTGGTCAAAGACTCCGCCGACGAGCAGTCTTTCGCCGCCTTCGGGGTGCTCTTTTCCAGCACCGCATTTCTCCGCCCCGCCGTCTTTGTGAGCGGCATCGAGAATTTTGCGTTTGAGAACTCCTGCGGTTCCGGCAGTGCCGCCTTCGCCTACTACCGGGCACGACACTTACCCGACGGCGAACACCGCCTGTCCCTGCACCAGCCCGGCGGCACGATCACCACACGGGTTGTCAAAGAAACCGGAAAACCCGACGCGCTCTTCATCGGGGGAACCATATTGTTTCAGTAGTACCATTTGCAGGTAACCTGTCGGGACGCCGGCCCCACACCGCCTGAAGGGGGCTGTACCGCAAAAAGGCGGCGTGGCCGCCTTAACGCGGTAACGCCCCCCTCAGACGGCGCGCGGCCGACTGATAGAACACGCCAAATGGTACGGCATCGTGGGACGGGGGCTGTTTAGCGGACCTCACGGCCTTTGGTTGTTGTGCCGCTGGGTGTTGTTGTCCCTGTCGGTTGCCGCTTGCTAAACTGTTCCCACCCCAAGAGGCGTGCCGCTGGGTGTTGTTGTCCCTGTCGGTTGCCGCTTGCTAAACTGTTCCCGCCCCAAGAGGCGTGCTACTTGGTGTTGTTGTCCCTGCTGGTTGCCGCTTGCTAAACTGTTCCCGCCCCAAGAGGCGTGCTGCTGGGTGTTGTTGTCCCCGCTGGTTGCCACCCCCTAAACTGTTCCCGCCCCAAGAGGCGTGCTACTCGGTGTTGTTGTCCCTGCTGGTTGCCGCTTGCTAAACTGTTCCCGCCCCAAGAGGCGTACTGCTTGGTGTTGTTGTCCCTGCTGGTTGTTGTTTGCTAAACTGTTCCCGCCAAGAGGCGTGTTGCTCGGTGTTGTTTTCCCTGCTGGTTACCGTTTTCTAAACTGTTCCCGCCCCCGTCCGTCATTGCGAGCGAAGAGAAGCAATCCAGTAGGAAAGCCGCCTCGTCTGGATTGCTTCACCCTGCGGGTTCGCAATGACGTGGGGCCGCTCCCTAAACTGTTCCCGCCCCAAGAGGCGTGCTACTTGGTATTGTTGTCCCGGCTGGTTGCACACCGTTTTGGGCGGCATTGCTACCCTAAACGGCAACATCAAGTGGTAGTACGTCGCCTTGAGACCGTACGTCGCGTCGGTAGCACAGCCGTCCAAGACGGTGTGCAACCGGCATATCGAAACGCTATCTTGTCAAATGCCGCTAAAGATTCACCCCGGCATATCGAAACGCTATCTTATCAAATGCCGCTAAAGATTCACCCCGGCATATCGAAACGCTATCTTATCGAATGTTGCTAAAGATTCACCCGGCATATCGAAACGCTATCTTGTCAAATGTCGCTAAAGATTCACCCCGGCATATATGTTCCCCAAGCCGCTCGCCTCGCCACTACCGTTCCATCGTCGCCTGTATCCGACTGATCCGCTGTTGCAACTCCTCCTCCGCACGAATCGCGGACAAGCCTTCCCGCGCCGGTTCAAAGTGGGTGTTGAGTTTCAGCGCCTCCTGCCAAAGCCGTTTCGCGTCGGCATCGTTCCCTTGAGCGTATGAGTCGAGGCCGGCAAGATAGAACTCGTCAACCTGCTTGTCGATCCGCGAACGGCCGTGATCGCCCAGATCAAGCCTCACGCCCACACTCACCCGGTTCAGGGGCTGAATCTGTGTCGCAAGGTCGAGCGTATAGTTTATGTCAAAAACAATTTTTTCTAAAGCAATCGCACTGCCAATGGTGATCCGCGTACCGCCCGCCTTCAAACGGAGACCGCCCCGCATCGAGAGAAACCGGCTTATGGTAACCGAGAACCCGGCGGCATAGAAAGGTTTTTCTGACAACGTGATGTCGTACAGGTTGATCGGCACGGAATAATCAAACGATATAAGCACCGGGCGGATAGGCCGGTATGCCACGCCGCCGACGATGACCGAAGGCAGGGGGTCTTCCGTCAGTTTGAACGTTACGTCGGGGACGCCGAAATTTTTCATCACGAACGCCAGTGAAAAATTTTCGTCACGGGAATTGTAGAACTTGAGGAAATTACCCCGGTAGAGAAGACCCACATCACCCATCAGCGCGACAGCGGACTGGCTTGCCCCGGAACCCGCTATGATCTTGTCGGTATCAATCGTTACCTCGTCCGAATCCGAATCGGCGTAATCGGGAACAAACCGGAACGCAGGTTTTATGTTGACCCCCACCGCAAGGCCGCGAAAATAATAGCCGGGAAACAAGTTGAACGCCATGTTCAGAATGGCGACGCCCTCGGCATAGTAGCCTTTGGAAACCCGGTCGCCCCAAATATTGTACTCGGTAAACGGCGTATAGACCCATTTGGTCGCGGCGGCGATGCCGAAATCGTTGTGACGCATCCCGAAGGCGGCCCCCTCAACCTTTGTGTCGGCGATCCAGTTGTTGTGGAAAAAGGCCAACTCCGTCCGGGCAAGCCGCGCCGACCCCGCCGGATTCCACTCGATAAACGAAACATCATCGGCGACTGCGGAAAACGCCCCGGCCATTCCCTCGGCCCGCCCGCCCATCGGTACGTTGAGCACGGGAAACGCCGTAAGCCCCGCGTTGCCGTCAACCCCATAGACCTCTTCAAGGTAGTCTGACAGCGACCCGTAACTGTCGGGGTCGAAGTCAATCGCGAAGCATGGAAACGAGAAAACCAGCCCTGCGGTAATGGCATAAAAAAAAATGACGCGCTTCAACATCATGCGATTCAACATCGTACCATAAATATATCACGAATTTGCCGATAATGAAACAAACTCTATGTTTTTTGGACGTATCAAAAAAAAAGACTTTATAATATTATTGGTGTTTTTCTCTTTACTCTTTAGCGCTCTTTCGCCGCTGTTTGCAAAAGGCCGTCAGGACGAGGTTTTTAAGGACACGGACCAGTTGATGGGAGAAAAAAACTATGTCGAAGCGATTACCCAACTGATACAAATTGTCCGCGATGACCCTTCCCTGTTTGATAAAGTTCAAAAACGTCTCCAGAATATCATGCGTTCGACAAACCAGTATACGGAAATCGCCACGCAGTTGCTTGATACCGTCGAACAGGATCCCGGCAACGCGGACAAAATCTTCGAGTTGAGTGAAGCCCTGGACGAACTGGGCGCGGCGCGTACCAAGGAGGCCCAGGAATTTATTGTAAATATACAGAAGGTTGCGCGTTACTCTGTTTTTACGAACCAGCTTGAAAATATTCTGGTAAACGGGCGGCTCTTGATTGACGAAAATCGCTATCTTGACGCTTTTAACCTGTATTCGAGCGGATTTTCGCTCTATCAAAGTGTTTTTGCCACGTCGGATTATTCTGCAAGCATCAAATCCTCAATGAGTACGACTCAGAGTACCATCGGCTCGATAACCGCGTCCTTTACCCGGCAGGAAGCGCGTATGCGGGAGATAGCGGCCGAATTCGCCGCGCTTCCGACGGCCCCCGATAATCCGCAGGAGCAATTTTCAGCGATCACCCAAGCGGTGGACCGGTTCAGGAGTGAATTAAACGGCCTCGTTCAGACGAAAAACCTCGTGTGGGATGTCCACGACGCCTATCAGGGCTATAGCGAGATCGAGAATGAGAGTGAAGGCCATTACTACATCTCTTTCGGCAATCTGTTGATCAACGGCCGCCCTGATCAGGATGTCCGGGAAGGCTTTCTCGGCGTGATGGACGGTTTATGGCGGTTTGTTATGCGGCCTTTGGAAGAGGTTGTCGGGACCGCCGCAGAAAACGTGTTTGCCGGGGTCTTTGACGCGGTTCAAACCCGTAATTATACCCAGGCACGGAAGATCATCGCCGATACGACCACTGTGTTGCGCGGACCGTTTGATGTTATGACTATGCACAGCCAGTTTTCGGCACAGGACGATCCCGGAAAAAGGGAAAACTTCTTCGGGCGGATAGTACGAGAAGCGGATGTGCCGTATTATGCCTTAATTGAATCATTAAACCGGGTTCTGCCTCTTTTGTTGCAGGTGGTTGATTACACCGAACGGCACGATGCCGCCAACGATACGTTGCCGGCCTCGACAACTTTCTCCGACTATCGGGAAAGGCGGATAACCGCAGCCCAGGCGGTACAGCGGGAAACCAGCATCCGAGTGCCGATTTACGCATTGGAAACGAATATTCGCGCCCTGATTGTTTCGTTTGAACAGAACCTGAACGAGCTTCTCCCGCTGGAATCGCTTTATTATAGCACGAACGGTACAAACGGCGTATCCCGGGGTGCGGCTTTTTTTCATTCCGGCCTTGAGTATTGTAATACTATCGGCGCCAATCTCTCGGCTATCAAAATAGCCTCGGCATCGCGGCAGTACACTGTCGAGAACGAAGATTTTGCCGCGCTCTATCCGCAGAGACGTTCTCAATTCGATACCGGTTCCGTACTGTCGGACGGCGTTTTGAAGACGCTCGATACCGGGGAAGAGTATCTTTCAAAGAACCCGCTTGAAGCGTCTCGTATCCTCGATTCGTTGGCCGACACTCTTTCCGATGACATCGCAAGAGGCCGCGCGCTGCTTGGCCGCTACGACCGGGAAAACGCCGACATTACGAACGCGAGGGAAATGATCGCGCTTCGCGCCGAAGCGGCGAACCGGCTTGCCCAATATGAAGCGTTGCGCGCCCAAAGCGTTACGCTGGCGGCCGCCGGGCATCGGGCGGTTACCGAGGCGGAAACCTTGCGCGTGGACGGCGCCCGGCTCTACCAGAATGCGGCAAGCGCCCTGGACCGGAGGCAAGTTGACGAAGCCGACGCTTATTTGGACCAATCGGATATCCAGTATGGCGCGTCTCTTGCCGTCCAGGATTCGGACCCGCTCCGCGCCGAAAGCCGGGGACGTTCGCTTGCGTTGGGTGCGGAAATCCTGCGGATCAGGCGGGAACTTGTCCGGCGCGAGGTGGCCGATCTTGTCGCGCGCGCCCAGCCTGAATTTTACGCCAACAATTACGAGATCGCGGAACAATTGCTGGTACGGGCCGCAACCCGGCACGCGACCGCCAATGAGGAAGAAGACCCCAATGTTCGCTATTGGCTCACCATCGTCCGTAACTCGCTCTCGTTTCGTTCCGGCAGAACCATCCCCTTTACCGCGCCCCTCTATCCTGAGATGAGCCAGATCCTCTCGTCTGCCGAGATGGAATACGACGAAGGAATGACCCTGTTGAACAACCGGCGGGAAGAAGCCCTTCAATATTTTAGCAACGCCCGGGAAAAGATTCAGGCGGTAAAACTGCTTTTCCCGCTTAACCAAGAGGCAAATCTTTTGGAACTCCGCATGGATCAGGTGGTAGACCCGGCGGCGTTTAACGCATCGTTTCAGCAACGGCTCAATAGAGCGGTTGCCGGTACCAAACGGGCCGATGTCCAGGCATTCGCCGACCTCCAAGACCTTGCCACGATCAACCCGCACTACCGGGGGATAGCCCAGATCGTCTATCAGGCGGAAGTTGAGATGGGCTTACGGCCCCCGCCGCCCGACGAGGTTGCCATCGCCCGTTCCCGCGATCTTACCCGCGCCGCCCAGAACCTCATCGCGGGCGGTGTCCGGTCAAACTTGGAAGTCGCGCAGGAACAGTTGATGGAAGCGTTGCGGGTATACCCGGACAACACGACTGCGCAGGCCGAGTTAGATCGGGCGCAACGCCTCATGGGACGGCGAGCCGCGTCTGAACTTGAAGCGGCGGTCGATAATGAGTATGAGGAAGCGTTGCGCGAACTGCTTGCCGGGAACAAACTGATCGCGTATTCCATCGTACGGCGGATACTCTCCCGGCCTGAGTACCGGAATTCGAGCCGATTTCAGGAGTTATTGCAGAGGATCGAGGCTGTACTGTAGAATGAAAGATGAAAGATGTTTTACCACGAACCACGCGAACACCTGCGGCGGGCGAGGCGGGCTATGAGTGGGTCATCGTCATTGCGAGCAAGCCGATCGATAGAGCGGGCGAAGCAATCCAGAAGGCAACACGAAGCGGGTGCCCGCCGTCCCCGTCTGGATTGCTTCGGGCTACGGCAAATTGCCGCGCCCTCGCAATGACGACATTCACGAACACTACGCCTGTTCGTGTGGTTGCGGGTCTTTGGCCCGTTGTGGTTTATAAGAGTCTGTTCAAAAACCCTGCGGGACGCAAGTCTTCGCTGTGATTCGGGGGCGGGGCATCCTCGATGCCTTCGGGGGCCAGCCTACAACCCTCAACGTCCTGTTTCGGGTTTCCGGCCGGGGCGTACTTAGTAATGCGTCCGTCCGTGGACGCTTGGGGTACGCCCACAAAACCATGCACCGCATGGTTTTGTCCCCGCAGAGGGGATAGCGGAGGACGGCTCAAACCATTGCGGGGTATACCCCCGCAATGG